>JAFAPL010000235.1 GCA_019247135.1 Chloroflexota bacterium
CTATCGCTACAGGTTGGAGGGCATCGACCGCGACTGGACGGAGGTGGACAGCACGCATCGACTGGTGACCTACACCAACCTGCAGCCAGGAAGTTATGTCTTTCGCGTCACCGGCTCCAACAGTGATGGTGTTTGGAACCAGGCCGGACGCGCCCTCGTTCTGATCATCGATCCCCCATGGTGGGCGACCTGGTGGTTCCGGGCGCTTGTGCTCGCGCTTGTATGCGGCTGCATCGGAGGGGCGTATCTCCTCCGCGTGAGAGGCCTCCAGGTGGATCAGCGCCGGCTGGCGGGGATGGTTGCGGAACGCACCCACGCGCTCGAATTAGCGGTCGCCGAACGTCAGTCCGCGCTGGAGGCGCGCGACGTTTTTGTGAGTACCCTGGCGCATGATCTCAAGGCGCCACTGGTCAGTCTGGCCTGGCATGTCCAGTTGCTGCGGGACGCAGAATCTGATCCGACATCCATGCAGCAAGAGATCGAAGCCGTGTCGGAGAGCACCGATGAGGCGGTGAGCGCCATCGATGAGCTCCGCGACCTGACGCGCCTGGCGTCTGGAGCTCGGCTCGAGCTGCACCGCGTACCGCTAGATCTGGTAGAGCTCGTGCGCCAGGTCATGAGCTCCAGCACCGCGACCTCGCGTCACCGGCTGCAACTCGAGAGCTCGTCCACGGACTTATGGCTTGCGGCGGATTCAGCGCGCTTGCGGAGAGTTTTCAAAAATCTCCTGGACAATGCCGTCAAGTACAGTCCAGAAGGCGGTGTGATCACGGTCCGCATTGACACCGAGACAGTGGACGAATCCACGCTGGGTGTCATCCGCATACAGGACCAGGGTGTCGGCATATCCGAGAGTGATCTGTCACACGTATTCGAGCGGTTCCATCGCGGGACCAATGCCGGCCTTGCGCCTGGCGAAGGCATCGGCCTCGCCAGCGTTCGCGAGCTGGTGGACTTGCACGGCGGCATTGTCGAGGCGATCAGCCACGTTGGCGTGGGCAGTACGTTCGTGATGCGTTTGCCGCTGCAATCCTGCCTCAGGCGAGAAACCGATAAAGAAGCTCGCCAGCCATCCCGCTGACGTTGTCAGGAACGGATGCAGCCGTGAAGCTGCGCGTGAGCCGCCCCAGAACGGCTCGGGCCGCGTCCTGTTGAGCAACCTCGTCGGAGTCCGGCGAACATTGCAGGAACGAGATAACACCCGCCTCGGTGGCAACTTTCATCTTGTACCGAATGAGGCCTTCCTGGTCCCAATCACTGAGGCCAAGGTCCAGACACGCGGCGTTTTTCTGCCTGGCGTACTTGATCGACTCCCACATCAGTAGATCATTGGGCCGATGACCCAGATCTTCAGCGATCGATGCATTGAACTTGTAGTACGTAGCATGTTGCCAGTCGAGCAGCATAACGCCGCCGACGATCCGATCCTGGCATATCGCCAACAACAGTTGGCCATTACCCTTTTGAACGAATTGGCGCCAGATGCTCGCGAAGAACGCATAGGGCTGTGCGAGTAGACCATATTTGTATTTACGGAGCTTTACGTGCATGGTGTGAAAAATACGCAGCTCGTCCTCTCCGCTGGCGGGCCGCACCATCACTCCACAGCGCTGCGCCTTGCGGATCGCTCGCTTGCTCGACTCGTGCAGAGCGCGCCAGAGTGTCTGGAGCTCCGGTCGCACGTCGACCGCGTGCCAGCGTGCCACCTTCATCACGGGGAAGCGCGGGTCAGCTAGTGGCAGTCGATTGTGGAGGCAGCGGACGGTTACTGGACAGCTCTCTGCGACCATGGCGTCGGACAACCGCTGCCAATCGGCCGGGTCAGTGACGATCGGGTCGCAGTAATCCGAGAAGGGCAGACTGACAATCCGCTCGCCGATCGCGTCTGAGATTCGACTGAACGGAACCCCCGCCCTCGGCTGTCCGCAATCGTCGAGCTTGATGAATGCACGTAGCTCCAGGCCATATGTTTCGGCCAATACCGCGAGCCACGCCGGCGAACTGAACACGCAGCTCGGTCGGGAACTGCTGAGTTGGCCCCATCGCGGATCGATCAGTGGATCGACACAGACGATGCTCACGGCTGCGATATCCCGAGCGAGCGGCGCCGCCAGCCGAGATATGCGAGTAGCGGTAAGTCCAGCATGGCTGGAAGCGGGTCGTCTTTCGCGAAAATCGCGAACTCCAGCGGGCCACGCAGTGAAGCCAGGTACGCACTCGGCGACAGCACGCCGCGTCTGAGTCCTTGCATCAGTGCGGGGAGATCTGTCCTGAGATGCAGCCAACGCAGGCCTGGACGGGCGCTGCTCACGATGTGGTTCATTGACATGCCGCACGCGAGTCGCCACAGCAGGTACGGGAAGTCGAGGCCTGCGAGGCGCCCAAGCGTGTGCCAGCCCCACACGCGGGGGTTGAGCTCCAGGAGCTTGCAGCGTCCATCGCGGCGGTCCAGCTTGAACTCGACTTCGATCAGGCCGGTGTAGCGCAGGGCGCGCAGAATGCGAATCGCCGTTTGCTCAACCTCCGGCTGCCGAATGGTTTCGACAAACGAGCTCGAGCGCCCGAAATCGATCGGGTACTGTCGAGCGCGCCTGGCGGTCAAACACGCCAGTGGCTCACCGTCCCTGCAGAGTCCAGCGAAGGAGAGCTGTTCTTCTCCGCCGCCTGGGATGAGCTCCTGCACGATGATGTCGCCGGGCGCGGCAAACGCGCAGGCTGCGTCATATCCCGCAAGCAGTGCCTGGCGATCGTCGACCGGCCAGGCCTTGGCACGCGTAAACCGATTCAACTGTGGTTTGACGGCAGGCTTCAAAATCGCGGGAAACGGACACTCCAGTTCCACCAGCTCGTTGCGATCCAGAGGGTTATGCGTCCAGGGCTGAGCGATCGCCAGTTCGAGAGCCAGCTGATGCGTGAGTCGCTTGTCGTAGGCCCAGCGCAACGTCTCCCAGGGTGGCGTGGTTACCCGGAAGTTCTCGGCCAGGCAAGCACGGTGTTGAGCGAGCAGCGCAGCCGTTTCGTCACCGGTCGGGATGAGTGCCCAGCCGGCGACTCCGTGCCGGCGAGCGAGCTCGAGCAGGAACTCGATCTGCCGAGGCGCCCCACCCGCCGGCCACGCGTAGTGGCGGCGTGTGTATCGGGACGTCGCCGCCACGTGATGCTCATCCGTCAGGACCCAGACCGGGATGCCGCGACGTCCGAGGCTGCGCACAACCCCGAGCCCTCGATAGTCGCCGCCAATCACGATCGCACCGATCATCGGAGCACCAGGTCTGCTTGTCACTCAACTGGACTGGGCATGCATCAGCGCCGACCGGTTGACGTGCCCTGTGCGAGAAGGAGCGAGCACCGCGCGCGTGAGTGCTGGCGAGGTGTACCACGTTCCGCACACGAACCGGACGATTGGCCCGAAGCTCAACGCGGCCGCTGCGCCGACGAAGTGCAGCCCAGGTACGGAGGATTCGAAGCCGTCAGTCAGCTCGGGATAGCCGCCCCGCGAGCGGAGCCAGCGTGACAAGTCCGGACTCAAGAATGGGTATTTCGCGACATCGACGCGGTAGCCTGTCGCCAGCATCACGTGGTCGACGCGCCGCGTGCTCCCATCGTTCAGCGAGACCTCGAGTCGGTCCTCCGCTGGCTGCGCGCGGACGACGTGACGCCCGAGCGTGAAACGCACTCCAGCTGCTCGCGCGATTAGCCATCCCGACGCGGCCGGACGGATACACCTGTAGGCGATGCGCGGCTGAAGAGCGGCCGGCATTGATCGGAACAGCTCCGGCAGCGCTACGACCCAGTTCAGCCCTGGCGGACCCACGTCCGTGGGTGGGTACAGCAACCGATGTAACGGTCCCGGAGTGGCATGTAGCCAGCCGCTACGCCGCAGCCAGCGGATCTGCGGAGCGCGGCTCACTACCTCGACGTCGGCCCCATTCTCGTGCAGCAAGACGGCGCACTCGACTGCGCTCTGGCCGCCACCAACGACCATGACTTGCTTGCCAGTGAAGGCTGCCAGGTCATGATGATCTGACGAGTGAGACGCCAGTGCGGCTGGCACTCCGCCGAATTCGACTGGGCGAGTCGGAAACGCAGCCAACCCTGTTGCGACCACGACGCGTTCGGCGAGTATCGATTCGCCGTCCTCGAGGAGGACGCGGAACCCGTCGGCCGCCGGGTCGACACGAGCGATCATTCGTCGATCCACATCGGGCGCGCAGCGGCTTTGGAACCACCGTCCGTAGGCAACGAAGTCGCTCAACCGCACGTGCGCTGGGAGCCGTACAGCCTGCGCCTGCTCGTAAGCCTCCAGCGTCAGCATGTGTCCTGGATCGGAGATTCGCGACGCCTCCCGAGGCGAGCGGAGCAGCATGCCAGCCGGCATCTGACGTTCCCAGAAATCCATCGGCCTGCCGAACACGCGCGCCTCCACTCCGGCTGAGCGCAGGTGGGCGGCGGCCGATAATCCATATGGACCCGCGCCGATGATTGCAATTCTCGGCCTCGCCGCCATTTCCGTGACTCCTTTGCTTTATGGACTCTGCCGCGTATGAGTTATGGCCGCATCGTCGACGTAGATGGTTACTGTGCTCGGCGTGATGTCGTCCGTATAGCTGTTGACGCTCCAGAACAGGTTGTCCGCGAATGTCGTCTGAACGTTTTGCACGTCCCAGAGTTGCCGGCCATCCTGCCAGACCGTGATCCGTCCTTCGGAATCAACTGCCCTGACGTAGTACGCCTCCAGGTGCACCCATTTTTTTTCGGGCAGGTCGGCCATGGTCTGCCCGAAGCTGTGCTCGGTTATCGCGTCCCACAGGTACAGATACATCTGGCCCGAACCGCGATTGCCGACGTTGATGGACCAGGCCGGCTCGCTCTGGCTGGCGCCATCTGGCTCAGACTTGAACTGGAAGATGTTCCACCACACCGCGGGACGGTACCGCTGGGGAAAGTAAAACCAGGCGCTGTAGTACGCGTCGGTGCCCCACTCGTCTTCCGTATCCCATCGGAAAATCCGTGCCGCTTGTGCGGCGCCGTGTGCACCGCGAATTGTGAGTACAGCGGAATATCGCCCAGTGTGCGCTACATCGGTAGAGGCCGACTCTGTTCCGGTGCCGGTGTTGAACGGGCCTCCGTGATCGTCCGCGGTCCATTGCGAAAGGTCACCCGTCTCGTGGTCAGCCGACCAGATGACATCAGTGTCGGTACCGGACTCCGATTGGGCCAGTGCGACCCCAGCGTACAGGGCCGCCGCGGCAGCAACTGGGAAGACCAGCCATGCGCGCTTCATACGCTGCCCAGACGCCGATAGACTGACAGGAGGCTTGGAACGGAGTACGACCAGTCCAGGCACTCTGCGACGCGTTGATGTCCATACCTGCCCATCGCGATGCGCTGTTCCGGGTGATCCATCAGGTGGGCGAGCGAACGTGCAAATGCGAGCTCGTCGTTCGGAGGCACGTACATCGCCGCCGCCTGTGCGCTGTAGCGATGCTCTGGAAGGTCGAACGCGACGATCGGCTTCTCGAGCGCCATGTACTCCATCACCTTGATCATGGTCGACCGATCTGTAAACGCGTTCGACGGATCCGGCGCCACGCAGATGTCGGCCGTGCACAGGTATCGCAAGTAGTCCTCGTCCGAAACCCAACCGGTAAAGCACACGTGCTTTGCCAGGTCGAGCCGTGTTGCAAGACAGCGCAAATACGGTTGCGCATCACCAAGACCGCCGATCAGCAGGCAAAAGAAATCAGTCCGACCCAGGTCGTGCACGAGGTGCTTCAGCGCTCGCAAGAGGTAGTCCACTCCATCCTGCGCACTCATGACTCCGGCAAAAGCGATAATGGTCTTGCCCATTCCCTTCAACTGCCCGTCCGCGCCCCTGGCCTGGAGCAGATCGAGCTCGGGACCGTTGCGGACCACTGTGATGCGCTCCGCGGGCACTCCGCCGCGCGTCATTTCCACCTGTCTGTAGGATTCGTTAGTTGCGATCACGTGGTCCGCCAGGCGACACGACAATTGCTCGAGCCAGACCTGCAGTTGAAAAATCAGATGGCGGCCGCCCTTGCCGAAGCGAGCGCGATACATCTCGGGCGCAAGATCGTGGTGGTCATACACGAATGCTTTCCCGAACGGCTTGTACAGCATGGCAATGAGCACGAATGTGTCTGGCGGATTTGCGGCATGCAGTACGTCGAAGCCGTCGCGAACCAGCACGAGCAACGAGAAGACAAGCGTGGCGGCCATCGAGTAGGCGTACTCCCAGACGTACCCGATTGCGCCGCTCATCTCTCGAGGTGGCGCGTAGCGATACACGCGGACGCCGTTGAGCACCTCATACCACGGCTGATGAGGTTTGGCAGGACAGATGACCGATACGGGATAGCCGGCCGCGCGCAACGCGTACGCCTCGCGCCGCACCCGCGGATCCTGTGGGAAATGGCTGTTCTCGAGCAGCATCAAGATGCGCTTACCAGCCGATGCCCTCATACACTCCTCGAAGTTCCCCGTTTGGCCTGAGCGCGCCGATCAAATCAATCAGGACCTGGTCCTCTCGTAGCAGGCTCGTCACTCGACCGAACGCTGGGCTGGAGTTCGCCACCACTACGACCTCCGAGTGTCGCACCACCTCCTCGACGGACGAGGCCATGAGTGAGGCGATATGCGGCAGCTCCCGTTCGAGAAATAAGCGGTTCGCGCCAATCAGCTTGTCAGGCGCAACGTGGTCGTCGTAGACACATACCTGGTAGCCGCGTCCGAAAAGCGTCTCCACCAGCGACACGACCGGGCTTTCGCGCACATCGTCCGTGCCAGCTTTGAAGCTCAGGCCAAGTATGCCGATCCGTTTGCGGCCGGTGTCCTCGACCAGTTTGACGCCGCGCCGGACCTGGGCCTCGTTGCTCTCCAGCGTCGCCCTGAGGAGCGGCACGTCGATGTCACGCTCGCGGGCCCGATACAGCAGGGCTCGAACGTCTTTTGGCAAACACGAGCCGCCGAAAGCGAATCCGGGCCTGAAATACGCGGCCGAGAGATTGAGCCGCTCGTCACGGCAGAAAATATTCATCACGTCCCGTCCGTCGATGTTGTGGGCCTTGCACACGCTGCCGATCTCGTTGGCAAAGGTCACCTTCAATGCGTGAAATGCATTGCTCGCGTACTTCACCATCTCGGCAGTCCGCAGCGTCGTTCGAATGATCGGCGCCGCGATCGAGTCGTACAGGTGCTCGACCACGTCTCCACTGGGAACGTCCAATTCTCCTACGATCACGTAGCTCGGGTTGTAGTAGTCCTGGAGTCCGGTGCCCTCGCGCAGGAACTCGGGATTCATACAAACGCCGAATTCGTACCCGGCTCGTCGGCCCGAGTGCTCCTGCAGTACTGGGATCAACCGCTCCTCGACGGTGCCGGGCAGCACGGTGCTGCGCACAACCACCACGTGATAATCCTGACTCGACGCGAGAGCAGCGCCAATGTCTCGACACACGCCGTCCACGTAGCTCAGCTGCAAGCTACCGTTCCCTTTACTGGGCGTACCCACGCAGATGATGCTGACACTGCTTTGCTCAACTGCCAGCCGAACGTCTGTTGTGGCGTGCAGTTTGTTGGTTTCCACGGCCTGGCCAATCAGTTCGTCGAGTCCGGGTTCGAGGACCGGTGATCGCCCGTCGTTCAGCATTTCGACTTTGCGAGCATTCACGTCCACTCCAACGACGGAATGACCCTCTCGGCTCAAACAAGCGGCTGTCAGAGAGCCCACGTAACCCAGCCCGAGAACGGCGATGTTCACGCGGGCTGCTCCACTCGTGCAAGCTCTGGAGGCCGCCACGCTGAGTGCCTGCGCGGCGACCGGTCGATGAAGACCTGGTACCACAGCTCGACGCTCAAAAGACCCCAGATCAGGTTGCCGTGATTCGCCACGCCAGTCTCATGCTCGCCGAGCAACGTCTCGACGTACTCCATATCGAACAACCCGCGCCGTCGGATCGTCTCCGATGACAGCAGGTCGCGCACGAAGGGACGCGCTTCGCGTCGAAACCACAGTGAAGTGGGCATGGGAAAGCCCTGCTTCCGCCGGTCGATCACTGCTGGCGGCAGCCACGAGCGGGCGACCTTTTTGAGCAGATACTTACGCGCGAGACCGCGCACCTTCAGCTTGCTCGGCAGCCCCGCGGCGAATTCGACCACGCGATGGTCCAGCAGCGGCACGCGTGCCTCCAGTGAAGCTGCCATCGTCATTTTGTCCCCCCGAGCCAGCAAGTCATCTGGCAGCCACAGTTTTGTATCCAGGTACAGCAGACGGCTCAGCGAATCCGTGGCGTCGCTCCGCCCGAGCTGCCGGCTGAAGACGTCGTTGGTCGAGGTGAACTGGAGTGCGCGCCTCAGGTCCGCGGAGAGCAGACCCATTTTCATCCTCTGGTTGAACAATGGAAACCAGTTGACGAGGCGGGTGATTTCGTCTGTTTGACAAAGGGCAAACAGCGCGATCTTGGGTCGCCGGAGCCCGGGCACGCGCCCGCTCGCCTCCACGGCGAGCGACCTGACAGGCGCAGGCACGCGACGCATCAGTGTGGAAAACCGCTCGCCCACGTGGCGCGCGTAGCCAGCGAACAGTTCGTCCCCACCCTCGCCAGTCAGGACCATCTTGACCTGGCGCGACGCTAGCTCGGCCAGCATGTAGGTGCCGAGTGCCGCCTCATCAGCGATGGGCTGGTCCAGGTGCCAGGCAATCCTCGGGGCCAGTTCGATCAGGTCACGCGGGCCGATCAAGACTTCGTGATGCTCGGTGTGGTATTGCTGGGCGACCAGTCGCGCGTACGGGAGCTCGCTGTACGCCTCCGCGCCGCCGCCCTCGAATCCGACCGAAAACGTCTTGACGGGCTTCGCCAGGTGCTCGCTCATCAGGGCGACGATGGTGCTGGAATCAACACCTCCGCTCAAGAACGCCCCGAACGGCACATCACTCATGAGGTGCTCCCTGACCGAAGTCTCGAGCAGGACCTCCAGTTGTTCGGCGTACTGGGCCTCACTCCGGTGTTCCGGTTCGTGCTGAGCAAAAGACAGGTCCCAGTATGGCCGGACTGACACGCCATCGCGATCACACACGAGAGTGAAGCCCGGCGGGAGTGCGTGAATGCCGTCGAAAAGTGTGAGCGGCGCCGGAATGTACTTGAGCGAGAGGAAGTGGCTCAGCGCCTCCAGGTTCGGTCGGATGCACACATCCGGGTGTTGCAGGATCGACTTGATCTCTGAGGCGAACAGCAAGCGTCCGCCACTGACGCGGTAGTACACCGGCTTGATGCCAAGTCGGTCACGGGCAAGAAAGAGCCGCCGTCGGCGCTCATCCCAGACCGCGAATCCAAACATCCCACGCAAGTGTTGCGCGCAGTCTTCGCCCCAATCTTCGTACAGGTGGACGACGGCTTCAGCGTCGCATGCGGTCGCGAACGTGTGACCGCGCTCGCGGAGGCTTCGCGTCAGCCCACGATAATTGTAGATCTCGCCGTTGAACGCCAGGACAATGCGGCCGTCCTCATTGAACATCGGTTGTCTGCCACCCGCGAGATCGATGATGCTCAGTCGGCGCACTCCGATTCCAACGCCCTGGTCCACGTGTACGCCCGCATCATCCGGTCCGCGGTGGACGATCACGTCCAGCATGTCGGCAAGCACGTCCGCATCGACTGGAGCTCCGTCCGCGTAGTTGTAGACGCCGCAAATCCCGCACATGCTCAGTCACGCTCCGGGTGCAGCAGGTCTTCGTAGACCTGAATGATCTGGCGTGCCACTTGTGGAGCATCCAGGTGGCTGACGTGTTGTCGACCCCTGGTCCTCTGGCCGAGTTCAAGCATTCCGCACAGCGCGTCAGCAAAGGCCTCCACGTCCGGCTCGCAGATCGCGCAACCCTCGGTATCGCCGATAACCTTGCGTACGTCACCAACATCGGTCGCCACGATCGGGAGATTGCAGGCCATGGCCTGCTTTACGATGTTCGGCGAGCCCTCCTGGTAGGAGGGGAAAACGAGCGCATCGCACGCGCTCATGTACAGCGCAAGTCGCTCCTGCGTCTCCGTGTAGATCACGATCAGTTCGACTCCGGGCACTCGCGCCGCAACTCGGCTCGCCGCCGCTTGTGCCAACGGGAAGCGCTTCACGGGAATGCGCGGGTTAGCCGCGAACAGAAGGTATTTCTTGCTCGCGTCCAGGCCCAACATCTGTCTTGCATGGCGCTGCTCTATTGGACGGAAAGTGTTCAGATCCACTTCGTGCGGAATCACGTAGACCCGCGCATGATCGAGCTTGCTGGCCATCTGCTCGCTCTGGACGATCACCGCGTCCACCATTCGTCCCAGGACTCGCCCGGCCTGCGCGATCCATCGGCTCGCCGCGCGAATATGCCCGTTCGGGCCAACTGTTCCCAGCAGGTCGTCCCCGTGATAGGTGACGACCACCGGCACTTGCCACTGTGTGCGGGCCACCATGCCGACGTAGCCATAATGGGCGTGCACCAGGCTGATGGGGGCAGCGGCCAGTCGGCGGCGTAATTGAACGACGCCCTTCGGGTAGATCAATTTGCGGTGTTTGCCCCGCAGGACGAGAACGTCCAGGTCCACCCCAGCCCGCTCGAGCGCCTCCACCTGGGTGCGGACGAATGCGCCGTAAGCAGGATTCGCAGATGTCGGGTACAGCGCGGTCGCGACCAGAACTTTCATGCGGCGACTGCTCGTCGGTAGACGGCCAGTGTCTCGCGGGCCACCACGTCTGGAGCGCAGTAACAGTCCAGCACCCGACTGCCCTCCGCACCGAACTGACGTCGGAGATCGTCATTGCGCAGGAGATGCACGATCGCAGCGGCCAACGATTGTTCATCGCGAGGCGGTACCAACAAACCTGTGCGGCCGTGCTCGACCATCTCCGGAAGCCCGCCCACGGTCGTGGCGATGACGGGCTTGCCAAACCGATAAGCAAGTGGGATCACTCCACTCTGCGATGCCTCGACGTACGGAAGCACCACCACGCTGGCCTCCTGGAAGAGTGCGCTGCGCGCATCGTCCGATACGTATTCGTTGTGCACGATGAACTGAGATGGGTGCATCATCATGCGCCGATAGCGACTGAAGTCCTCACCCTCTCCCGCTATCACAATCTTCGCCTCGGGTACGGCTGAACTGATGAGCGGTTCTGCTCGGATCAGGTACTCCAGGCCCTTGTACTCCCAGATTCGCCCGAAAAACAGCACTCGTGCTTCGACCGGGCATGATCCAGAGTCTGCCGACTTGTTACCCAGCGCAATGTGCGGGATTACGTCGATTCTTGACTGGTCGACGCGGCACAGACCAGCGAGAAAACGCTTTTGTTGCTGGCTGTGGACGATGACCCTGCTGGCGCGTCGAACTCCGTAATGTGTGACCCCCTGCGGAGTCTTCCGCGCATCGTTGTCACCGAGATGATGGCGCGCATCGTGCACCGTGAGCACGAGTGGGTAGCGCCGCAGCATCGGCAAGGCGCAGTTGAACCACAGATGCCCCTGCTGCAGGTGGACGATGTCCGGATCGAACCGTCGCAGTCGACGGACGATCGTCGCGATCGTCTTCAGCTGCTGCGGCGCCTGCCGCAGGCGGGGTTTGCGAAAGGGCTGAAAGCGGACGCTGGGAGCGACCTCCGCCAGATGGCCGGCCGCGAGCGACTCGGCCAACTGCAGGTTGACGTCGATCTCCGCGGCGAGGGCGCTGGCGAGACGAATGCAGTATTCGCCGAAGTCGTATGAAACCAGCGCCACCTTCATCGGCCGCTACTCCGTCCAGAGCCGCATCGATGTGGTTCGCAGCTGCCGCAGCCCACCGGAAGCCCAGATCATCAGTCCCAGCAGAACACTGGCGTACACGAGCCCGCCCGTGAGCAAGGTCAAGATGGGTATCTGGTTGGGAACAACGGCGACCCACACCGCCATGCACATGCTTGCGACCAGCGCCGTCCACCCCAGTCTGCTCAGCGCGAAACCGGATAGCAGCCTCGTGACCGGTATGACATGCTGGACGAGGTCGACACATCGAGTGGTCAGTGCCGTCACGGCGGCTCCAACAACGCCGAAGTGCGGGATCAAGATCAATCCAACGGTGAAGCTTGTCAGCGCGTCGATGCTGACGATTCGCAGCGTAACTCGCTCACGCTGACTTGCCATCAGCAGTTGCCCGAGGGCAGCGGTCACTGCTCTGAGAACGATGCACCAGACCAGGATGCGCAGCGGCGTTGCAGCCGCCTGCACGCGCCCGCCGTACAGGATCCACAGCACCCAGTCAGCTGCGCAAAACACCGCGATTGCGGCGGGCAGCGCCACCGCGAGCAGCAGCCCCACCAGTTCCTGCGCGACCCTCTTGAGATCCTGGTGGTTGCTTCGGAAATGTCTGCTCATAATCGGAAAGACACTTACAACTACATTCTGGATCAGCAAAGTGACTGGGAGGAGCACCTGGAACGCTGCGCTGAAGATGCCAACGTCCGCCTCGTTTGCGAATCGCGACAACAGGAGGATTTCCAGGCTTCCAAAAAGAGCGATCACACCGTCGATGCCCAGGAATGTGCTCGTCGAGCGGACCACCGCCACGGCGAAACCAGGATCGATCCGCATCGGGGCGAGTGGGATTTTTCGAGCCATCAGCCACCATTCGAAGGCCATGATGGCAACTTGCGACAGCACGACGAGT
>JAFAPL010000245.1 GCA_019247135.1 Chloroflexota bacterium
GATGTAGAAGGCGACGCCGAGCGACGTGCCGGCGTCGCTCGCTGCCGGCTGAACAAAGACGTCCTCGAACAAGCCGAGCTTGCGAATCTTGCCGTTGAAGGTGCTGTTCAGGCCGACGCCACCAGCGATGCACAGGGCAGTTTGACCGGTCCGCTGCCGGAGCATGCTGAGGAGCGCGGTTCCTGCTTCCTCGAGCGTCGCCTGGAGCGAGGCAGCAACGTCGGCGTAGTACGCGTTTTCGCCGCGATTCGGTTCTGTCCACGCGTTGGGGCCCGCCTGTTTGGGTGATCCGAACAGGTCGACGAACCTCGGTGAGTACAGGGTCCCGAGCGTCGGCGAGCCATCGTCCCAGGTCATGCTGACGCCCTGGGCGTGATGGAGGAAGGCGTCCATGTTCAGTTCGAACGTCCCGTCTCGCTGAGGACTGACAACTTTACGCATCCGGTCGACGTAGCGCGGTTGGCCGTAGGGCGCCAGTCCCATCACCTTGCCTTCGTCGCCATACTTCGTGAAACCGAGCCACTGCGAGACGGCTGTATAGAAGATTCCAAGCGAGTGCGGGAAGTTGATCTCGCCGAGCACCCGCATGCGCTCGCCATCGCCGTAGCCCCACATCGTGCTCACGAAATCGCCCATTCCGTCCACCGACAGGATTGCGGCGCGGCGAAACGGTGAGACGAAGAACGCGCTCGCCATATGCGCGCGATGGTGTTCGACGTGGTGGAATTCGGCTCTCAGGGCAGACGGACGCGTGCCGAGCGCCTGTGCGAGGGCGACCCGCGGATCGCGGACGCGCGCGGCATTCGCAAGCCGATCGCGGACGAAGCCCAGGTCAGGTCGGCGACGCAACGCGAACAGGACTTTCTTGTGCAGGTTCGCGGAGGGGTCGCGCGAGATCCCGACGTGGTCGAGGTCTTGCGGGCGAATCCCACCTTCGGTGAGACAATAGCGGATAGCCTGCGAAGGAAATCCGGCCCAGTACTTACTCCGCCGGAAGCGCTCCTCCTCCGCGGCGGCGATGAGCTCGCCATCGCGAATCAGGCACGCCGACGCGCCAGCGTGAAATGCGTTGATACCCAGGATGTACACAGGCAGTTCTCGTTGCGCTAGCTCAGGGTTGCAGGCCTGCACGCCACAGCGCCTGGGCAGCCAGGAGCGGCAGACGCGGCTGGACGGCCAGCATTGACCAGAACACGGAGTTCAGACGGTCCCGATTGTGGACTTCCAACAACCGGCGGAGGCGTCCTCTCAGCAATTGCAACAAAACGTCATATTCGGTGTCGCCGAAGCGGAGCATCAGCTTGCGCATGTACCAGTGCAGGCGGAGCTCACGTTCGGCTGATCGCAGCTCCTGTTGATACGCACGTCCGCAGGCGATTGAGCGAGCCGCCGCCTCGGCGCCGAGCAATCCCGAGACGGTTCCTCCGATGGTCGTCACCTTGACATGGCCAGCGGCATCCCCCACCAGCAATACGTCAAGCCCGTCGACGCGCGCGCTGACGGGTTTGCCCGGCGTATACAGAGGGACCAGAGCGGCCTGGTATTCGAGCGGCTGCCAACCTCGCGCGGCCAGGAACCGATCCAACTTGTGCCTGGCCTCTCGAGGATTCACGTCGACCAGGCCAACCGCGGCTGCTTCGCTCGATTCGGGGCAGAGCCAGTAGAAGTACGGCGAATCATCAGGCACGAACCACACTTTGCCGATCCCTGGATCGGCGGCCGGGGTTGAGATTCGCGCCTGAAGCACGGTCACCGCCCGCTGGGGCTCCAGGCCGGCTGCGCGGGCCACGTGGCTGCGCACTCCATCAGCGGCGATGACGGCACGCGCAGGCACGTGACGGACCGCCGCGGTTTCGCGCTCACGCACGACCACGCTGGCGCTCGGTGATGCGTCGGCGAATCCGGTGAACTCGTGCCCAAACTCGATTTCCGCACCCGCGTCGAGCGCGCGTTCCATCAACTGTTGAAGCAACTCCGCGCGTTCGACGATCAAGTCTGGCTCGTCGAGCTCGATTGGAACGCACCGATGGGTCGAGCACAGCTCGAGTGTGTGGACTCTGTTGCGAGTCGCGCGGACGGGGGCAAAACCGAGCGCGCGTGTAACTTCCGGTGTAACGATGAGCGTTCGCGCCAGCGGAGCGAACGAAGTGGCGCGTTCGAACACGCGCACAGGGACGTGCGAGCGCGCCAGGTGGAGCGCGCTGAACAGGCCAGCCGCCGAGGCACCGACGATGACCACGGGATCTTCGTGCAGGGGAGGCTTCCTCTCTGCCGCATGAGCCCTGGCAGGGACCGCCGCGGCTGTATTGGCGTCGAGTTCAAGGGCGACCGTCCCGAGGGCACGCTACCGCCCTTCCCTTACACGGGACAGTTTGGAATAGCCGGCACGGCGCTGCTACCTTGGAAGTTCCCCTTCAGCACCGAAAGGGCCACGCCCGAAAGCCGGAGCCCTCACCGTAGCCTCCGGGTTGCGGAGTCGTCAAGGGAAAGCGACGCGGCGCGACGTTAGTAAAACCGTTTTTTTATTCACTCCGGTAATAATCGGCGTGCCACTTTCAGACCTGTGCGTTCTCACGGGTCCGTTAACGATGCGTCGGAAACCTTGACACCCATGGGTGTTTAGCGTTTTGCTGTGGGTGAGCGTTCCGACTCACGCGGCCGTGTCGACGTTGACCGCCGTTGCTGTTGTTCGAACTGCTCGTGACGACACCGACGTCCCGGATACTGCAAAGACCACCCCATTTCCCCCGTGGGCAGGAGGAGCTCGTGGAAAGGTGCTGGGCAGTGCTGCGAAGCCAGCCTCGGCGAGAGCCGCTGGCGGCCGAAGCAGTCAACGCCAGAGGTGTAGAAACGTATATTCCGAAACTTCCCGAAGACCAGCGGACGCGTCCAACTGGGCCGCTGTTTCCGGGCTATCTCTTCGCGCATGTTGAACCGGAATCCGACGATCTGTTGCGAATTCGCTCTGCGCCCGGGGTGGCCTACGTCCTGCCGAGGGCGGGCGCACCGACACTCTTGCCAGAAACGCTCGTGAGTGCCATCCGCGCTCGGGAACATGAGCTCGCGAGCGATCAGTACGTCCCGACACACGGCGATCGGGTCAAGCTGCGAGCTGGTCCGTTCCGACTGATCGAAGCTGTCTTCGATCGACGTCTGAATGCGAGTGGGCGCGTGCGAATCTTGCTCGAGCTGGTGCACGGGTCAGTAGCAGTGCAGACCCAGGAGGCAAACCTGGAACTGATTCGTCGGCGAAACTGACTGACGATCACGCCACGCCCGTTTACCGGAAAAGAGTGAGCGGCGCAACGTACAAATCGCCGATTCTGGAATTGGTGCATTTGTACATGGAATCCAGAGCTGCTCACTGAATCCACCGACTGGACTTTCTGGACTCAGGTCCTCCCGAGCGCGTCAGCAACAAAGTACGATTCGCGATTTTCGCGCACCAGTGCAGACGTTCTGCACGCCATCGTGCGGATCGGCTAGGCTCCCGCCGTGGCGTGGTCGGTCGAGCAGGTTCTCGGGCTTGCGCCCGACCCCTCCGCGGCGCGAGCCGCGCGCGAGCTGGCACGCCGCCGCCTGTGGTCTGCTCCCGGCCGCGGCGATGAGGCCGCGTGGGGCTCGATCACGGGCAGCTCACCGAAGCCATACCGGACGGCGATCGACCTGACTGGCCCATCGTTCGACTGCAGCTGTCCCTCGCGCAAGGTGCCATGCAAGCACGCCCTGGGTCTGTTCCTGCTGGCCGTAACGGATGCGACGAGTGTTCCGCCTGCAGAGCCACCCAGCGAGGTGCGGGAATGGCTAGACGACGCCCGTGGTTCCCGTACAGAGCGGCGCGTGGCGGAAGTACCTCGAGCACGTGCGGCAAACGCGGCCCGTCGAGAGGAACGGATCAGCAATGGGGTCGAGGAGCTGGACCGCTGGTTGCAGGATCTGGTTCGAGCGGGGCTGGCGGAGGCGGCGTCGCGGCCATGGTCGGCATATGGGCAGATGTCGGCGCGGCTGGTGGATGCGCAAGCGCCCGGGCTCGGTCGGTTGGTGCGACACCTCGGCGGTCTGCCGCATACGACGGTCAACTGGCCCGAGCGTATGTTGATCGACATTGGCCAACTTGCATTGTTGCTGGATGGGTGGCGCCGATTGGACGCCCTGCCGTCGGAGTTGCGATCCGAACTCCGAGCGCTGATCGGCATTACTGAGTCGCGTGAGGTTGTGCTCGCCAGACCCGCGGTGCACGATGTCTGGGATGTGCTTGGGCGGCGTGTCCTGGAAGGAGAACGCATGCTGGTTCAGCGTACGTGGCTGTGGGGGCGACAGAGTCGGCGCTGGGCGCTATTGCTCGACTTCTCGGTAGCCGGCCAGCCTATCTACCAGACCGTCTCACCCGGGCTCAGCTTCGAGGCAGACCTGCACTTTTTCGCAGGCGCCCTGCCCCTGCGCGCCGTGGTCGGCGGACAGCCGCTGCACGTCGGCTCACCCGCGGGTCTGCCGGGCGGCACGATCCAGACACTTTTGCGCGCGTACGCGGCGATGCTCGGACAGAATCCGTGGCTGGAGCGCGCACCAGTTTCACTCAATGCTGTCGTGCCTCGCTGCGCACCTGACGGCGGGTGGTGGATCGGTGATTCAGGCGGACAGCTGCACTTCGATGAAGCGTTAGGCTGGCGTCTGCTAGCGGTCTCGGGTGGCCAACCAATCGATGTATTCGGCGAGTGGGATGGTTTCTCCTTCATGCCGCTGAGCGTTCTTTCGCGGGGTGAGCTCCTGCCGTTACGCAGTCTCGTCGCGGCGTGACATTTCCGGATCTCCTCGACGCGGCGCTGACCGGCACACTGAATCGCGCGCCACCGCGTCTGCCATTTGTGGACGAGTCGGGGTCGCCCGAGCGCCAGTTTCTTCAGGCAGCGAGTCTGATTGGTCTGCGCTGGTTGGCGGGCAGGCCGCCGGGTCCAGTAGACCCCGTACCGGCTCCGTCACCCGCCCCCGCGGAAGTCTCTCCGGCGGTTCCTCGCGCGGCAAGCGAACGTCTCTCAGACATTCTCGAGCGTCGGCCGGAGGCGCTGATCGAGTGGTTGGAGCTGGTCCGCTCGAGGGGCATGCGGGTGCCGTTTTTGTCATTGCCGGATGTTCTGGAGTACGCGCGCTACCGGGGTGCGTCCGACCGCGCGCACATTCTCGAGGCCGGTGGCGCGCGAATATCCTGGCTCGCGCAATTCAACGCGGACTGGGCGTTCGCGGCGCATGCGGATCCGGAACTGCACTTCAACACGGGCAGATCTGACGATCGCGCGGTTGCTCTTCGGCGGTGGCGCGGGCGCGATCCGGAGTCCGCCCGTGACGCGCTCCGCGATACGTGGCGTGAGCAGCATGCTGAAGAACGCGCGGCTCTCCTCGAGGCGCTGGAGGTTGGACTCTCAATCGCCGACGAGGAGTTTCTCACGCAACGACTGAAGGATGGACGCCGAGACGTTCGGGACATCGCGGTCGGGCTCATTCGGCGCGTGGACGGTTCGCAATTTGGCCAGCGGTGGAGTGCGCGTGCGCGCGAGGTTTTCCAGGTTGCGGACGGCCGATTGATCGTGCACGAGTCAGTTGATTCTGATCCCGCCTGGGCGTCGGATGGCCTGGATGCCAGACCGCCGAAGGGCGTCGGGGCGTCGGCGTGGTTGCTTCGGCAGGTGCTTGCGCTCACGCCGCCGTGGCTTTGGCCCGTCAACATGCCTGCCGCGCTGGATGCCACCGACTGGCCTGACGTGTTGCGGGGTGGTCTGGCGGACGCGGTGGTCGCCTATGGGAGCGCCGAATGGTGCGCCCGGCTTCTTGCCGCGCGCGTCGACTCCGAGTTCGCGCTGCAGCTCGTCAGCAAATTGCGCGGACCCTGGAGTGAGGAGTTCAGCCGAGCTCTTCTGCAACAATTGCCGGCTCTGATTGACAAACACTATGCCGTCGGGTCCGCTGTTCTGCGAGTCGGTGCCTGGCGACTCCATCCGAGCGTACTGCCCCTGGCTGAGAGCTGGCTCGAAACGCACGTCGAGTCAGAACGCTTGTGGCTGCGTCCAGCGCTCGAGCGACTCGTGGCAACCCTTGACTACAGGCTGGCGATGCGCAGAGAGCTCGAGGCCTGAATGAGCGACGCGCTCCAGGTGGTTCGACGCCACGCCGAGGAGGAGTTTGCCGAAGATCTGGAGCAGTTGTCGGCCGTGGATGATCGGGCTCGGCCGCCAGCCTGGCGCCTGTCCCCCTGGGCGGTGACCGAGTATGTGCTTGGCACGCGCCTGGCCAATGGATTCGAGGTCGCACCGAAGTACATCGGGGACCGACGCCTGGTGGAAATCGCGGTTGCCACGCTGGCCACCGACCGTGCGCTGTTCTTGCTCGGTCTTCCAGGCGTGGCGAAATCCTGGCTGGCGGAACACCTCGCCGCGGCGATTTCCGGCGACTCCACCCTGCTGGTCCAGGGGACGGCGGGCACACCGGAAGAGGCCATCCGCTATGGCTGGAACTACGCGTTGCTGCTGGCGGAAGGACCATCCATGCGCGCGCTGGTGACGTCACCGATCATGCTGGCGATGGAGTCCGGGCGCATTGCGCGCGTCGAGGAACTGACGCGCATGCCGTCCGATGTGCAGGACGCGCTCATCACCGTTCTGTCCGAAAAGACGCTGCCGGTCCCCGAGCTGAACACGGAGGTGCAAGCCCGCAAGGGGTTCAACATCGTGGCCACCGCCAATAGCCGTGATCGTGGAGTCAACGAGCTGTCGTCGGCGTTGAAGCGACGCTTCAATACCGTGGTCATGCCCGTCCCGGCGACGCTGGAGGAGGAAACTCGGATCGTGTCAATCCGGGTCGCGGCGCTCGGTCGCGCCCTGGAGCTGCCGCTGGAGCCTCCCGCGCTGGAGGAGATCCGACGCGTCGTGACCATTTTCCGAGAGCTGCGCGCGGGGGCGACCGAAGACGGCAAGAACCGGGTGAAGGTGCCAAGCGGCACGCTCTCTCCGGCCGAGGCGATTTCCGTCGTGACGAGCGGACAAACGCTGGCCGCCCATTTCGGGGACGGTCGACTCAGTGCAGCGGATGTTGCGGCCGGCCTGGTAGGCGCCGTCGTCCAGGATCCCGTGCACGACAGCGTGGCGTTCAAGGAATACCTCGAGACGGTTGTGCGCGAGCGGGATGGCTGGCGCGACCTGTATCGGGCTGTGCGCGACTTGTTGTGACCGACGCCGTCACCATCTTTGGCGTCCGTCATCACGGACCTGGCTCGTCACGCTCGCTCGTCCGGACACTCGAGGCGTTTGCACCGGACATTCTGCTGATAGAAGGCCCACCGGACGCACAGAAATTGATCCGGTTCGCGGCTGAACCCGCAATGCGCCCACCAGTGGCATTGATCGTCTACCCGCGAGATCGACCCGGCGGTGGAGTGTTCTATCCTTTTGCGTCGTTCTCGCCGGAGTGGAACGCGATCCGATACGGGCTGTCGAAGCACGTCGAGGTTCGGTTTTGCGATTTGCCGCAGGCGATCGGCCTCGCCGGAAACGACCGCGAGCAGCCCATGGAAGACGAGCCCGTCGATCCGATCGCGCTGCTGAGCCAGGCGGCCGGCGAAGCGGATCCGGAGCGCTGGTGGGAGCGGGTGGTGGAGCAGCGCGGCGATGACGCTGACGTGTTCAAGGCTGTTTTGGAAGCGATCGCGGGCGTGCGAGAGACGCTTCCTCCACCACCGTTGCACGAAGCGCGACGCGAGGCGCACATGCGTACGGCAATCCGGAATGCCCGGGCGGAAGGATTCTCCAGAATTGGCGTTGTATGCGGCGCCTGGCACGCACCGGCCCTGGATGCTCTGCCGCCGCGTAAGGATGACGATATCCTCCTGCGTGGCCTCAAACGGATCAAGGTTGACGCGACCTGGGTGCCGTGGACGGCGTCGCGCCTGGCGTACACCAGCGGGTACGGCGCCGGCGTCGAGTCACCGGCCTGGTATCGGCACCTCTGGGAAACGAACGGAAACCTGACTGCCTGGTTGGTAGCCGCCGCGCGCCTGTTACGCGACGAAGATCTGGACGCGGCGCCGGCTCAGGTTGTTGACGCATTGCGCCTGGCTGAAGCGCTCTCCGCGTTGCGCGGGCGACCGCGCCCAAGCCTCAGTGAGGCCACCGACGCAACCCTGTCCGTGCTCTGTTCGGGCGAGTCGGCGCGTATGCGTTTGATCGAACAAAAGCTGATCATCGGTGAGGAGATGGGCGCACTCCCAACCGGAGTGCCCACGCTGCCACTCCAGCGCGATATCGACACTCAGGCCCGCCGCCTGCGGCTGCGCGCTGTGCCCGAAGAACGTGCGCTCGACCTGGATTTAAGAGAGCCGCACGCACTGATGCAAAGCCGCTTCCTGCATCGACTCACGATCCTTGGCGTGGACTGGGCTCGAGTGCAGCCCTTGTCCGCGGGCAAGCTCGGCACCTTCCACGAGCTCTGGTCATTACGTTGGCGGCCGGAGCTTGCGCTGCAAGTCATCGAGGCGGCCGTGTACGGGACTTCCCTCCTGGAGGCAGCATGTACGCGCGCGATCGAACGAGCGGAGACACTCTCGGATCTAGGCCGCACCGCGGACCTGGTGCGATTGGTTCTCCTGGCTGATCTGGAGCAGGCTGTTTCACGCCTGCTGGTGCTGCTGAGTGAGCGCTCGGCGGAGTCCACCGACGTCGTGCAGATGCTGCGTGCACTGCCGCCGCTGACGTCAAGCCTGCGTTATGGCGACGTCCGCCGCACAGATGCAACCGCTCTCGCGGGCGTATTGCGAGCGTTGGCGGAGCGAGCCGCCGTCGATCTGCCTCCAGCGGCTGTTGGCCTGGATGAGGCGGCTTCAGAGTCACTGGTCGACGCCATCGTGGCTGCGACGCAATCGCTCAGTGTGCTGGTCGACGAAGCCCACGTCGCACTCCTCGAGAACTGGTGGGCCACGCTGCACGAAGTGGTCGGGCGTCGGGCTGTTACTCCGCGAATTGCTGGATGCTGCGCGCGACTGCTGCTGAATGCGGAGCGCACCACGTTCGATGAGGCCGAGGCGTGGATGACGCGAGCCCTGGCGCGCGGAACACCACCCGCGGACGCGGCGACCTGGCTCGAGGGTTTCTTGCGGCCGCAACAAGGCGGCTCAGGCCTGATCCTTGCCGTTTCGCCGCGCCTGTTCGGGCTCGTCGACGACTGGCTGGCGGGTCTTCCCGAACAGTATTTCGAACAGGTACTGCCGTTATTGCGCCGCACGACCTCCACGTTTTCCGAAGGCGAACGACGGCAGATCGCGGAGCGCGTCCGCAGCGGCAGCCGCTCGACGTTGCCTGGGCATGCGGGTGAGCTCGACGCCGACCGCGCGGCCCTTGTGGAGCCCGTGGTGTTTCAGATCCTCGGTCTCAGGCGTGACTGAGCCGCGAGACGAGCGCTTGCGCCGCTGGCGCCTGGTGCTCGGGGAAGCAACGGAGCCGACGCTGCCCTCGCTGGGTCGAGGCGATGAGCGAATGGATCGAGTGCTCGGCGAATTGTACGAGGCGGAGCGCACCGGTGGACTCCAGAGCTCGACACCCGAGGTCGTGCGCTGGCTGGGTGACATCCGGACGTACTTCCCAAGTTCGGTCGTGCAGGTCCTCCAGCGCGACGCGCTGGAGCGTCTGGGCCTCGCGGAGATGTTGCTCGAGCCCGAGCTGCTCAGTCACGTGGAGCCGGACGTGCACCTGGTGGCGACACTGATGTCGCTGTCACAGGTGATCCCCGCGCGCACGCGTGAGACCGCGCGCTACGTCGTTCGACAGGTGGTGGAGGAAATCGAGCGTCGCGTCGCGGCTCCACTCGTCCAATCTGTCACCGGCGCCGTGAGCCGATCACTCTACAATCGGCGTCCACGTATCCGCGAGATCAATTGGCAGCGCACGCTTCGCGCAAACCTGAAGAACTACTTGCCCGAGCGGCGAACGGTCGTGCCTGAACGTTTGATCGGCTTCGGACGCAAACGACAGCGGATGAAGGACGTCATTCTTGCGGTCGACCAGAGTGGATCGATGGCGGAGTCCGTTGTGTACGCGGGAATCTTCGGCTCGGTCATGGGCAGCATTGGCGCCGTGTCGACTCGCCTGGTCGTCTTCGACACGTCCCTGGTCGACCTGACCGACCAGCTGGCGGATCCGGTGGACGTGCTCTTTGGGGTCCAACTGGGTGGTGGCACGGATATTGGTGCCGCGCTCGATTACTGCGCGTCGCTCGTTGCTCGACCGACCGACACGGTCCTGGTGCTGATTTCGGATCTGTACGAAGGCGGCCGTCAGGATCGCTTGCTGGCACAGGTAGCCAGGCTCGCACGTGCCGGGGTGTGCCTGGTGTGTCTGCTGGCGCTCTCGGATGGCGGCAGACCCGCGTACAACCACGCTCTCGCGACCGAGTTCGTGGCACTTGGCGTACCTGTGTTCGCGTGTACGCCGGACATGTTTCCGGAGCTCATGGCCGCCGCGCTGAGTGGCCGCGATCTCCAGTCGTGGGCGGCGGCTCGCGAGCTGGCGTAAGGCACATTTCTGGCCCGCAACGTTTGTAATTTCTGGAGCGGAACACGAGTCTAGTCTGACCCCGCACATTGTTGTACGGAGGGCCATCCATGCGGCCTTGGTCTATCGTGTTGTCTGCCACGTTGCTTTCCGGCGCCCTGCTCGCCAGTTCCGCGATTACTGGCAGTGCGGAGGAACGGCCTCACGCAGTGTTCGTGCAGGGCAACGATCCATCGGGCAATGTTGTCCTGGCGTACCGACGCGAGAGCAGCGGTGCACTGAGCTACGAGGCGAGCTACGACACCGGCGGAAAGGGCGGTCGGATACCAGGCTCCGTCGCCGATCCCTTGGCATCTCAAGGTTCGCTGGCTTTCGATCCCAGGCACGACCTGTTGATCGGGGTCAATGCCGGCAGTGACTCGATCTACTCATTTCGCGTCGATGGCGATACACTGGAGCGACGCCAGGTCCTGAGCTCGGGAGGGTCGTTTCCAGTCAGCATTGCGGTCCACGATGACCTCGTGTACGTGCTGAACGCAGGCGGCAGCGGCGGGGTCCAGGGCTATCGCATCGATGGCGAGCGCTTGCGACCGATTGACGGCTCCGCTCGATCGCTCGGCCTTACTCCGGTGACCGGTCCGACCGAGTTCGTGAATACGCCGGGCCAGGTGGGATTCACTCCGGATGGCGATCAGCTGATCGTGACGACCAAGGCCAACGGGAGTCATATCGATGTGTTCGGTGTACGTGACGACGCGCGGCTGTCCGACTCGCCAGTCCAGAATGTATCGGCGACGCCCGTTCCGTTCGGATTCACGTTCGATGCGCGGGGCCGTCTCGTCGTGGCCGAAGCAGGCACGAGCAGCGTCTCGACGTACGTTCTCCGGCACAACGGCACGCTATCGACGATCGGTTCGCAGTCGGACAGCCAGGCGGCGCTGTGCTGGATCACCCGAGACGGACAGACGTTCTTTGGCGCCAACGCCGGCAGTGGCTCGGTGAGCGCGTTCCGCATCGAAAACACAGGCCGTCCGACGCTCGTGGGCACGACGAGC
>JAFAPL010000268.1 GCA_019247135.1 Chloroflexota bacterium
CCTGTACATTTCGCTATCGGTCCTGGAGACGCTGGATCTCGGCGAGCAACGCATTCATGTGCGATCTCAGGCCGGCGTTGTCGCGCCTGGCACGCGCGAACCGGGCCTCCCAGTCATGCAGCCGGGGACCCACGACACTGGCCGACCGTGTCCACCCCGCTCGAAAGCCAGCAGCCGCATCAGCATAAGGGTCCGCTGCTAGCCAGCGACGCAGCTCTTCCTCCACATTCGGGTGCGGATTCGGACCAGGTGAGAACGCGACGTAGCGTCCTAACGCCGCCAGGCGCTGCCGAAGTTCGCTCAACTCGTCCTGGAGTTGGAGGCACCGTTCACAGGCGGGTGTCTGGTGCTCAGTTGCTCGCATGCCACGTTCCACGTCGCGATCGTGACGATGTCTGGCTGGAGTGTGGTGGCGGGGTTGGCGGCAACACTTGCATCAGTCTGGCTGCCGCGGCGCGCACATCCGGACGCTGCGCACTCGTCGCTAGGCGGCGCAGGTAGTCTGGATCACTCCGCGCAACCTGGCCAAGCGTCTCGCCCGCGTGCGGGCCGAATGTCAACACCAACTGCGCCAGTTCGCCGGCGGCTTGAATGCGCCTGAGGACGTCCAGACCTTCGAGGCTGATTGGACGCGTCAGCGGCGCATCGGTAGCTGGCCGCGCATGGTAATAGCGCTCGCCCCGTATGCTCGGGGGAGTACCACCAGGAACCGACTGTCCGTGTTGTTCATCTGGCAATTCGCGCCTGTCCGGCTCCGCGACTGGCGATTCCGCGGCACTCGCCGTCGTCTCCGGTGGAGGGTCGTCAGCGGGCGCAGGCAGAGCGTCACCGGCAGGCGTTGCAGTGTCTGCCGGGGCAGGTTCGCCCGGCATCATCTGTGTGGCCGGCTGGGCCTCAAGTCGCGAGCTTACCGTGGGAGGAAACTCCGGCGCCGTGCTCGGAGTGGTCGTTGTCGCTTCCGAGCCAAGCAAGCGCTCCACCAGGCACACGCTGCAGACGCGTGTTCTCCATCTGGGCATTCAGCAATGTCGTCTGTAGTTGGAGGACCGTGTGAAGCAGCGCTTGCAAGTCCAACTCCGTATCGGTCATGCGATCAGAGATGTCGGTGGCGGCACATCGTCAGGGCGCTGCTCGACGGCGACGGCGATCGCGCTCAAGTGCGCTCCGCGGCCACCGAGCGGAACGATGTCGTCGATAAAGCAGCGGAGTCCCGTGGCTTCCTCACGCGCCAGTCGTCCGCGTCCAACCAGGAACGCGCCTTCGCGCAACACCGTCGGGCCGTTGAGCTTTTCGAAAGCCTTCGGGAACACCGCGCACTCCACCGCAGCGGTACCGTCGCTGATGACGATCCACGCCATCGGCTCGCCTTTCTTGGTGGTCCGCACCAGCGTCGTCACGATGCCAGCCAGACTTACAGGCGCTTTGTCAGGATAGTCGACGAGCTCGGCTATTGCGACGGTGCCAAACTCCTCGGCCAGACGTTTGGCATGTCGCTGAACTTCGTGTGGCGCGACGCAGTAGAACCCGAGATGGCTCAGCTCGAACGCCGCCGCCACTTCCAGTGGCCAGTCCTCCACGTCGAGGGAGCGCGCGGTGCCCTCGGCGAAGTCAGCTTCGATCGACGCCGCGCCGCTCGGATCGCGATCAGCGGCACGTAGCAGTTCCGCGGCGCCGGTGTAGTACTGCTCCGCGAACGCCAGCTGGCCGCGTGACAGGCCCGTCCAGGCAAACGCGCCGAGCTTGACGAGCAGCAGCAGATCCTGGCGCGTGACAACGCCGCGGTCGACCTTGCGGCAAAAGTCCAGCAAGCTGCCAAAGCCGCCGAAGGCTTTGCGGGCGATCAGAATGTGCCGCGCCGCCCTCGGGGACAGACCACGGATCGCAGTCAGCGGCACGCGCACGGCGCCGGTCGCCGGCCGGGACTCCAGCTCGGATACGTCCTCGACCACGTAGCGATCCGTGCTGCGCTGCACACACGGTGGCAGCAGCGCCACGCCCCACTGGCGCGCCTCCTCAACCGCGGCGCCGAGCCCGTAGTGGGTCGAACCGCCATTGTTCAGGACCTCGGCGAAAAACGCCGCTACCGTGGCGGGATTGACTTTGAGGCAGGCCTGCTCATAGGCGCGCCGCGCCAACTGAAGCGCGTGACCGTGGCTGTACAGGTAGCCCACATGAGTAGGTCGTGAAGTTTGCATCGTGGGCCTAGCGCACGCGGCGTCTGAATTCGGGGTCAGGACCTTACCGAAGCGTTCTTCGGTCAAGGCCATGTCGGTGTGCCGGAGAACCGAACCGGGACGGACGAACCGGATCAGTTTCAGTCGATTTTGCATTGCACGGTAGCATTCGCCTCGTTGAACTTTACCGCGCAATCTAACTTGACTTCCTTCCATGTCCAGTCCCAGTTTGGGTCAGTCGATGGCGTGGCTGGTACAGCACGCGTTCCACCATCGGACATCAAATGGTCAACCTCGGGCGCGCGCGGGTCATGATCCGCGTCCGCTGTCGGGTCTCCGTGGATGAAATAGAAGTCGTAGACCTCTTGTCCCAACACGCGGCCGTTCGCTAGGGAGATGTTACAAATAATGGCAGCCGGCAGCATAGAGCCGTTGCCGATCAGCGCAGAATTCTGGTCGCCCACGCCGTACGAGCATTGGTACGTCGATGTCAAAATGTCGTCGGATGACGAATCAGACTGCGCTAGGGCGGGCGCGGCTGGCGCCACCAGGAGAATGCCTCCGAGTGCGGCAGTCAGGAGTGTCGTTGAGAACACGGTTCCTCTTTCTGTCTATCTGTCGTAATGCACAGGGGAGCACGTAGTTGATTGATTTTCGGTGGAGGATCTGTCAAGCCGGTCCAGGACAGAAGTCATGGGCATGAAATAGCCGCGCTTGGCCGAGCGGGCGCGCACGCGGCGCGCGACGGCGAACTGTCAGAAGTATTGGCGTCATAGAGAGGTTCGCGGTCAGTTGCGGGGCTAAAAGCCCAAGGACAAACGACGAAACGATTCCTAGCCGTATTGTGGTATTGATCGCGGACTCAGGCCGATTCTCGAATGACTTGTGGGCGATCCGAGGCGGTGGAGTTCACATAGCCGTGTTCTGTGGGAACAGGTCGGGCACGTCGGTCCGCCTGCAGGCGCGTGCTTCGACAAACGCCGCCTGTATTGCCACCACTCCTCGAACAGCTGCGCTGAAAGAGCTCACTCACTGTCGTCGTTTCCGTGGTGGGAAGCGGATGACGTGCGGCGGCAACGGCTCAAGGGACTCGAACTCGGGGCTACAGTCTGGTTGACGCAGCAACTCCAACTGGAGCTGCCGCTGGCGGTGGCTGGCGAGCCTGCCGAGCTGCTGGCAAGGAACGGTCCCCAACAGAGCTTGACCCTGGTCGCTACTCGCGTGTCATGAGCGAGCCACGTGGCTTTCGTGCCATCGGCGTCTGAGCTATAGATGTTGGATGTCCTGTCTCTGACCCAACAATCGTTGCAGTGTGCTTGCCGTCGGGGAGACGATGGAGACGAAATGAGTCGGTGGATGCTATCCGATGCATGGTTGAGGCGAACAACATTTTGGTTAGCCTGTCCGTCCGGTTCACCCTGGCGGACTGATATACGGCGTTTCCATGTATTCGCGACTTTGCTTCGCAAACATCCAGCGTCGAGTCGAGAGGATTCGTTGAGCGCCTCGGTCCTAGCCGACGCTCCCGCCTGACTCCACTTGGCCTCAAACTCGGCGTCTTGCTGGTCAACCTCCGCAGCCGTCTCGTTGCACAGCTCGCCACCATCGCCACAGCTTCGTACTGCCCGTCGTACTGCAAGGTCTCGCAACTCCGCCGACATTGCCTTCCATCAGCTTGACGTTGCCCTGGATCATCTCTCCGAAGGACTCGGTCTAAAGTCAGCAGCGTGAACGGAGTTTTCAGTACCGTTGGTCCAAGGAGCCTAAACGGTGCAAGAGGTCGGATCCGGGATCTTTCGGGCGGGATGCAGTCGCATCAATTGGTACCTATTGCAGGAGGGCAGCAGCTTGACGTTGGTCGATTGCGGCCTCCCTGGGCAGTGGCACGTGCTCGCCGAAAGCGTCAGTCGCCTTGGCCGGCGTTTGAGCGACGTCGAGGCTCTACTTCTTACGCATGCCCATACCGACCACGCTGGATCGGCCGAGCGGGTCCGCCGTGAGGCGGGGGCGCAGGTCCATGTGCACGCCGCCGAGATCCCCCTGATCCGGGGTGGTCGGCCATCCCGCAAGGAACGGAGCGTGCTGCTCTATGTCTGGCGCCCAGCGGCGCTGGCGACGCTGTGGACCTTGCTCCACGGCGGCGGCTTACGGATGGAACACGTGCCGGAGGTCGTAGAGGTAGTTGACGGTACGCAGCTTGACGTGCCCGGGCAGCCGCGTGTGGTTCATGTCCCCGGCCACACCAGCGGGAGCGTCGGCTACTTGCTGGATGATCGCGAGTCCTTCTTCTCGGGAGATGCCGTGGTGACGCTGAACCCGCTGACTGGGCGTCGAGGGCCCCAATTACTGCCGCGCGGGTTCACGGAGAACAGCGTCCAAGCTCTCGCCTCACTTGAGCGTGTCTCGGCACTGACGGCCTCGACCCTCCTGCCGGGCCACGGCCCACCGTGGCGGGGATCGATGGCCGATGCTGCGGCT
>JAFAPL010000069.1 GCA_019247135.1 Chloroflexota bacterium
GCTGCAGTCCGAACCACACCTGGCGGGGTCCGACTTCGCCGAAGTGGAGGTACGGCGACAACCGCGACGTGGCGTCGCGATCCGGCAGGTCACGCTCCGGCTGGTAGCGCGGAAGCGCCGAATCCAGGAAATGCTCCAGCGCCCGCAACGCAGCTGGTTCGCCGGGTCGCCAGGTGGAGCGCAGGCCAGCCGCCCAGTCCGGAACTGGTAGGAGCCCGAGCGCCTGCAGCGACTCAGACCCGGGCCAGTTGAGTGGACCAGCGATGCGCCCTGGCGCCGGCCGCGGCGTCGCGACGGGGATGTATGGCGCCGTCGACCGCCAGAACGCCGAGAAGACGCGAAACGGAGCTTCACCCTGGCGTCTCACCTCTGATGGTTCGACCAGCAGCCGCGCGTTGGAGCTGATTGCGCGCACTTGAATGTGCTCGATGCTCGCCTCGGAGGAACGTTCGGCGGGCGTGTAGCCCCGATTGAAGTACAGCCGCGTGGCGCCGGTCTCGGCGACCAGGCTGGCGAGCACCTGGCTGGTTGAGGCGCCGCGGCGAAGAATCAGTCGCGATCCACACTGCTCCAAGGCGTGCGCGAGCTCCGCGAGCGAGTGGTGGAGCCACCATCGACTCGCTGCCCCCGGCGCCCACGCGCCATCCTCGGTCGGAGTCCAGGCGAAAAATGGCACCACCAGGCCATCGGCCAGGGCAGCGGCGAGCGCGGGATTATCGGCCAGGCGCAGGTCGCCCACCCGAAACCACACAAGGCCGACGTCGTTGGCGAGTTGCTTCACCATGCGCCGCCGATCACCACGCGCACGCGGCGGAAGATGGGCTCGCAGGCTCGCAGGCAAGCATCACTCCAACACCCGTCGGCGGCGGCGCATGTTCCACAGTGTACACAGCCTGTGCGTCTTGCACGTGGTTTGTACAGCCGGTGCTACTCACCGCTGGCAGCGCTCGCACGCATACGCCGGCCGCACGCCGAGGCGCCAGGCGCGGATGGGGCCGCCGCAGCGGCGACAGCGATGCTGTTGGTACACGTAGAAGGCATCCTCGGGGGGCACGGACTCGACTCCGTTGGCGCCCATCACGGCAGCCCGCTCGGACGGATGCACGGTCACGATCCGACGGTCTTCGACGCCCTGGCGGAGCATGCTGCGCAGCGTCTCCCACAGCCCGTCGAATTCCACCCGGCTCAGGCTATTGGCGGGCCGTTCGGGATGGATCCCGTTGACGAACAGCGCTTCGAGCCGGTAGACGTTGCCCACCCCGCTCATGAGCTGCTGGTCCAGCAGGGCCGTGGCGATGGGCGCCGAGCGGCGTCGGAGACGTTGCCAGGCCCGTTCGGGTTCGGCGTCGTCGGCCAGCAGGTCGGGGCCGAGCCGGTCGAGGATCTGATCGCGGCGCACGTCGTCGACGAGCTCGCACGTGGTCGCGCCGATCAGCTCGATGGTGATGCTCGGTCCCTCGATCCGCAACTGGGCGCTCGGCCTGGGCGGGGAAGATCCAGAGGCGGACTCACGGAAGCTGCCAAACAAGCCGAGGTGGATGTGCAGGATGGGCGCGTCTTGCCAGTGGTAGAACAGGTGCTTGCCGTGGGCGTCCACGTGCTCGAGACGGTGCTGGTCGAGCGCAGCCGCCACGAGCGCGTGCCGGCCCTGGGGCGACCAGACGTGCAGGACATGCCCCGCGAGGGCGTGCGTGTGCTCGCGCGCTAGACGGTGGATGGTGTGACCTTCAGGCATCTGTCACCGACCAGAGCCGAGGTCGGCAGCCTCCACCAGCGCCGTCGGCGTCCTCATGCATAAGAATTGTACAATTCTGGCACAGTATTTGCACACCAATCGGGTATGCAAGACAGCAATCGCAAGTACGTTGCCAAGTACGTCGAAGATCTGCATTCGCTCGTCACTCACGGTTTGCAGCCCATTTCTCACCAGGTGAACGAAGCCCGTGGCCGCGACCATGCCGACGCCGCACAGCTCGTTGCCGAGCTACAACGCACACTTCAGGAGCACGAACGGGTCCTGTCTGAGCGCATGCA
>JAFAPL010000278.1 GCA_019247135.1 Chloroflexota bacterium
GGAGTCAGTCCACGCGGCCGAATCGACGAGATGGAGGATACGTTCGTGATCGACCCACCACCGTTCGCGGCCATCACCGGAATCACGGCTTTGCTCATCAACATCATGCTTTTGACGTTGACGCGCATGACTTCGTCCCACGCGTCCTCATCCACCTCGAGGACGGTTCCGTGGCCGCCGATGCCGACGTTGTTGTGGAGGATGTCGATCCGTCCATACCGTTGCTCGACCGTCTGGGCGATAGACTGACAATCGGCCGCGCGTGTTACGTCCGCGTCGATCACGAAACTTTCGCCCTCTTCGTCCGCGATCATGCGATGGGTCGCCTCGGCCCAGTCGCCCTGGCGGTCGATCAACGCGACGCGTGCGCCTTCGCGCGCGAACAGAATCGCCGCGGCGCGTCCGTTCCCGATACCTGGTCCGCGCGAGCCTGCGCCTGTGACAATGGCGATCATGCCTTCCAGGCGCCCTCGGCGTTCAGGGCGTGGCACGTAAGTGTCTCTCCATGATGCCGATATTCAACTCCAGCGGGCGAGCGCCGCGTATGACGCGATGCAGCGGTCGATGTCCGCGGGGCGCGGCCTCTATCGCGAAACCGCTGCCGCGGACTCGCCGCTTGCGTACGTGTGGCCGTTCTCGCGCGCACTGCTCGGCACGCTGTGCCTGGCTCGTCTTGGCGTGCTCGCCCCGGTGGACTGCTTGAAAGGCCTGGAACGCTACTGGACGGGTGCCGCATATGCGTCCGCCGTGGTGCCGCCTGGGGGTGACGTCTACTACGACGACAACGCATGGATTGCTCTTGCGCTCGTGCTCGCCCATCGGCTGGACATCGTGCGGCAGCTCGATCGGGTGCGGCAGCTCTACACGTTCGGCCTGCGCGCATGGGACCGCGATCACGGTGGCGGCATCTTGTGGGTTCAGCAAGGCGTTGGCTACGGACTGAGCAACCACGACCGCGGCGCGGGCGCAACTGCTGGTTGGGCTGAGGTCGGGCTGCACTTGCAGGAGCTCGGTGGCAAGCCTGAGCCGATGCCTCAGACGTTGCTGGAGTGGGTGAGCACGCATCTGGATGCAAGCCATGCGGGACACGGTCCGTTTCTCAACGTCGTCCGCGGAGACGGCAGCATCGACACGAACGTGTGGAGCTACAACCAGGGCGTCATGCTGGGTGCGCGGGTGCTGCAGTACCGTCTGACGCGGGATATCGCGTATTTGACCGCGGCGGAAGGGATCGCGCGTCAAACGCTGGGCACGTTTGGGGACTTCGAGAGGCATCCGCCGTCGTTCAACGCGATGTGTTTCCAGAACATGCTGATGCTGCACGCCGAAACGGCGGATGCGCAGTTGCAGGCGGCGATGCGTGAGGCGATGGTGCAGTACGCGGAGTGGGCGTGGGATCCGAGCACGCGTGCGCGGGATGAGGCGACGAACCTGTTCTATTTCGACGATGCGGGGCGCCCGGCGCTCGGGAGCCAGCCCGCACGGGTTCAGGACCAGGGGGCGATGACGCAGTTGTACGCGCTGCTCGCGTGGCCGCGATCGGATTACGCGAAATTGACCTGATTCGAGCGGCATCGCCGTGGGTTGCTCTGGCGCGCTGCCGCGGGGGTTCCAAAAGGGGTTGTCACCCCTTTTGAATTCCGGCTCGTCCGAGCGGCAGCCCGCAAGTGAAGCGCGCGATGCTATCGCGGGGAGCCTTCGTGGCCATCCGCTTTGGTCGCGCGGGCTGCCGCGGGGGTTTCCAAAAGGGGTTTGCACCCCTTTTGAATTCCGGCTGGTCCGAGCGGCAGCCCGCGGTGCTATCGCAGAGGAGCGCGATAGATCGGGTCGCTATGCGGTTGCCACGACGAAGTTGTACGTGCCGCTCAGCGTCCTGTCACCGTTGTCGCTGATATTCAGAAGCAGATTCGGGTTGTAGAGGCCGTCGCGAGTGTTGCGAGCGATGCCGGGGAAGTACAGCTGGGTAGTGAGCAGCGGTCCGTTCGGCGCCTGGACCTTGACGTGGATGTGCTCGGTTCGGCCGGGGTACAGCCCTGGCACGATGGTCGTGAGCGTGTAGGTACCGTTCGCGTCGGTGTACTGGTGGCCGCGCAGGGTGTAGCCAGAGTTGTCATAGGCGCCACTGGCGTTGGCTTGCCAGAAGTCGAGCAGGGCATTCGCCACGGGCTCGCCGTTCTGATCCTGGACCTGACCCGTGATGGTGATGACCTGGCCGGGCATGCCGTCCTGCAGGAGATTGTTGCTTTCAGGCGAGCCTGCCTTGAAGAAGGGCCCTTCGTCGTTGGAAGGCGTAAGCGCAAGAGTGTCCGCGAACGCTGCTGGGGCAAGCGTGGAAGCGAGCAGCAGGATCGCGATACCGATGGTCATCAGACGTGTGATACCCACGAGCGTTCTCTTTCTCAGGCGAATGATGCATCAAAGCATGCAGGCCGCCGCTTGGAAGAAAATTAGTAAGAAGCTCGCAGGGCGGAGTGCATAGCGAGCCGAACGACTGCGCGAAGCGCCCTTTATGCGGGGGGTCGCCACGGGAGCGAGCGCGCAGCGTAGCAGAGCAGCGAGCGGTGGCGGGGGGCCGCAGGCCCCCTGACCCCGATGCGGAGCATGCCAGCGGATCATGATCCGCTGGCCACGGGCGCTCATGAGCGCCCGTGCGGGCCCGCATATGTGCGGGCCCGACCCAAGAGCATCCGTTAGGCTGTTGGGCGAATGTCCTTCAGCTCAACAGCACTGCTTCGACACATCGGTTTCCTTTTCGGCGCTCTCGCAGTGCTCATGGCCTCCATCGACGGCACCATCGTCGTCGTCGCGCTCCCGCAGCTCTCAGAGTCCCTGCACACCTCGCTCTCCTGGGTCGGCTGGACCCTCACCAGCTACCAGCTCGTACAGATCGTCATGTATCCCCTCTCGGGGAAGCTGAGCGACGCGCTCGGCCGCCGTCGCGTGTTCATGTTCTGCGTGATCACGTTCACCGTCTCGTCACTGTTGTGCGCGCTGGCGCCGAACATCGGCGTACTCATCGTGTTCCGCGCGCTCCAGGCAGTCGGTGGCGGCGGACTCATGCCATCGGTCATCGGCATCGTCTCGGATGCGTATCGCGAGCACCGTGCCCAGGCCATCGGCCTGATCAGCAGCATCATGCCCATCGGTTCGATCATCGGCCCGAACCTGGGCGGCTACCTGATCGAAACATGGACCTGGCGCAGCATGTTCCTGATCAATATCCCGATTGGTCTGCTGCTGATAGTCGGTTTTCTCCTGCTCCGGTCTCGCAACAACCAGGAGCAAAAGCCAGTCGGACGGTTGCACGTGGACGCGGTCGGCCTGCTGCAGTTCACCGGCGCAATCGTGGCCTTGATGTACGCGATGACGGCCATCGCCGACGATCCGGCGGCAGTCCACAGCGTACTGGTCTGGGGACTGGTAGCAGGGAGCGCGGTCCTCGCGGTCGCCTTCGTGCGTCACGTGCGACGGACGCCAGACGCGATCATGGACTACCGCCTGCTGGCTGCCCGTCCATTCCTGGCCGCCAACGCCTACAACTTCTTGTTCGGCTCCGTGACCATGGGCTTCTATTCGTTCATACCGTACTACGCGGTAGTGAAGTTTGGACTCAGCCCATTCGAGTCGGCCGCCGTGTTGACCCCGCGGGCAGTCGTGGTCGTGCTCACGTCGATGCTGGCGAGCTTTTCGATCAAGCGCTTCGGATATCGACTGCCCATGATTCTCGGCATGCTCTTTGTGGCCGTGAATTTCGTGCTCATGGCGCAAGGTTGGGACGCCGTCCAGGTGGGTCCGTGGACGCTCTCGGGGTTCTGGCTGCTCGCCGCCATGATTGCCATCGGCGGCTTCGGCATGGGGATGGCAAGCCCTGCGTCGAACAACGTCGCGATCGATCAGGCGCCCGATCGGGCCGCGTCAATCACAGGCATTCGCGGCATGTTTCGATTGGCCGGCGGCACGATCAGCATCTCGGGCGTGGTGCTCGCACTGTCGTTTTTTTCGGATCAGGGCGCCGGTCTGGACCGCATCTTCGTGGTCTTCACGTGCATCCTGGTGGTGATCCTGCCGATCGTGCTGCTGATTCCGGAGCCGGTACGGACTCCGGTGCGGGTGCCTCAGCTCAGGTTGGTGGCCTCGAGCACACCCGAGCCGTCGCTGACGCGCAGGTCACGTGTATCGTCCGGCTCCAGGTCGAGGTAGTTGTGCCAGAACTCGACCTGGTGCTGCGCGGCGGCACCCTGTGTACCGCGAGCGAGACTGCTCGCGCGGACGTCGGAATCGGTGAGGGACGCATCGTGCAGATCGGCGGCGAGATGCAGGCTCGGCAAGAAGTCGACGCCACGGGCAAGCTCTTGCTGCCGGGCGGCGTGGATGCGCACGTCCACCTGTCGAATCCGACTCGCGACGAAGCCGGGCCGCGCTGGGTCGACGATTTTTCGAGTGGCTCGGCGGCGGCCCTGGCGGGTGGAGTGACGTGCGTCGGCAACATGAGTTTCCCCGGCCGAGGCGGCCCGAACGAAGGTCCACTCGCGACGCTCGAGCGCGAGACGCGCGTGGCAAACGAAACGTCGCTGGCCGACGTGTTTCTGCACCCGGTTATCAGCGACCCCACGCCGACGGTGCTGGACGAGATTCCGCACCTGCTGGACGCCGGCTGCAGCAGCATCAAGATCTTCATGTCCAACGCGCAGTTCGACCAGCAAGCGGTGTCATATGTCGAGGCAATACGGCGCGCTGGCGCTGCTAGCCTGCTGTCGATGCTGCACTGTGAGGATTTCTCGGTCATGCAGCATGCGACCGATGCGTTGGTGAAAGCTGGAAAAACGTCGCTGCGCTACTTCGCCGAGAGCAGACCGGTGGCCGCCGAAGTGCTGGCGACTCAGCGTGCCGTCGCGATCGCGGAGGTGACGAACGCGCCGGTATATCTCGTGCACCTGTCATCCGAGCGTGCGCTGGAGGTGTGCGCGGATGCGCAGGCGCGCGGACTCGCGGTGTACGTCGAGACACGACCGCTGTACCTGTATTTGACCAGCGAGCGTCTGCTCACGGCAGACGGTCCGCTGTATATCGGGCAGCCTCCCCTGCGTGAACAATCCGACATTGATGCGCTGTGGGCCGGCCTCCGACAGGGCACGATTCAGACCGTGTGCACTGATCACGCGCCGTGGTCACGCGACGCCAAAATGGACCCGTCCATGTCGATCACGAAGTTGCGGCCTGGAGTCGAAAATCTGCAAACCCTTGTGCCGATGCTGTACTCCGAGGGCGTGCGCAAAGGCCGTATCTCACTCCAGCGTTTCGTGGAGCTGACGTCGACCAACGCCGCGCGATTGTTCGGCCTGTACCCGCGCAAGGGAACGCTCGCCATCGGAAGCGATGCGGATATTGTCGTGTTCGATCCCGAGCTGGAGCGCACCATCGAGCCATCCATGCTGAAGTCGAACGCCGACTACTCCGTGTACGAGGGCTGGCGCGTCACCGGCTGGCCGGTCATCTCATTCCGCCGCGGCGAGGCTGTGTTCCGCGAGGATGCGGTGATCGCCGAGCCGGGAAGCGGAGTGGTGCTCGCGTGTGGCGCCACCGCGCGACTCTAACGACGTACGCTATTGGTGACAATGCAGCAGACAACAACGCCGCGCATGCCGCTCCAGGTGGGTGTGCTGGGCGCGGGCATGATCGCAACGGTTGACTACGGCTTCCTGCCCGGCTTGCAGCGCATGAGCGACCGTGCCCAGGTCGTCGCAATCGCTAGCCGCACCCGTTCGCGCGCCGAGAGCGTCGCGCGCGATTGGCAGATTCCACATGTGTATGACGATCTCGACAGCATGCTGGAGCAAGCCGACGTAGATGTGGTGCTGAACCTCACGCCGATCGCCGACCACTTTTCAACCTCCAGGCGGATTCTCCAGGCCCGCAAGCACCTGGTGACCGAAAAGCCGCTCGCGTCGACGCTGGACGAAGCGACCGAGCTGTGCGAGCTTGCGCAGCGGCATGGATTGCGCGTCGTGTGCTGTCCATACGACATGCTGCGGCCGGAATGGCTCGAAGCGCGCAAACTCGTGCAATCTGGCGCGCTGGGAAAGGTCGCGTTTGCGCGCGTGCAGTCGTCGCACGCCGGCCCGGCCGCGATGTCGTGGCCCGCGGACCCAACGTGGTTCTATCAGACGGGCGCCGGGCCGCTCCTGGACATGGGCGTCTACGGTATCGACCGGATCACTGGCGTGTTGGGTCCAGCCCGCCGAGTCACCGCGTTCTCCGGCCGGACGGCGCCGATCCGGTACGCGCGTGGTGGCCCGTTCGATGGACTCAAAATCGAGGTCACCGAAGATGACAACAATCTCGTCTTGCTGGACTTCGGCGATGCAACCTTCGCCGTCGTCGACGGCACGTTCAACGTTGTGGCGAGCAAAGCGCCGCAGATGGAGCTCTACGGATTGCAGGGCACGCTGCTCGTGCGTCGGCCAGGCGCGGAGATTCCGTCAGGCGAGCTGCCGCTCGAGCTGTATCGGATCGACGCCGCACCTGGCTTCGACGGGTGGATCACGCCGCGAGGCGTCGGTCACCTGCCGCGTCAGGACCGCACAACGGGACTGTTCCGCGCGGCACTCGTGGACCATCTCGTGGAGTGCCTTCGAACAGGTGCGGGCCCGGGGCTGGTTGGTCCAGAACGCGCGCGGCACGTGCTGGAGATCATGCTTGCGGCGCGTGTCTCAGCACGTGACGGGCGAGCTGTCGAGCTTCAAACGACCTTTGCCGAACCGACCTGAAGTGTGTGCACGCTGCGCGGCGTGCATCGTCACGCGACGTGATTGCGATAACGAGGCATAACCCCGCGGGCTGGCGCTGTTGCTTCCAAACTGTTGAACTGGCGAGTTGCTGTATCTGGCTCATCGAGTGGCAGCCCGCATGCCCCGTTGTGGCTAGGGCGCCGCGCCGGTTGGACAATGTTGTTGCGCGGCGTCCAGCGCGGTACGTGCCTGCTTCAGCATATCGCGCTGGACTC
>JAFAPL010000042.1 GCA_019247135.1 Chloroflexota bacterium
GCGAGTTGTCAGCCGAAATGGCCGCGTAAAGCACCCGTTCTGAACGAGCTCCGGAGAATCGCCGGGTCGAAATCCAACTCCGGGTCCACTCGATGGCTCGCAATAGTCCGATCGGCCAGGCGAGCGGTACACCACGTAACCAAGACCTCCAGAGCTCCGACCGACAACAGGGCATCTGTAGCGGTGAACTGATTCAGCGCGGGCCAGATCAGGCCGATGTCGAGCCCGCTGAGCACGATCGTCGAGCGTCCAAGGCTTGTTCAGCCGGAGGCCGCACGTTGCCCGGCAGCCAACCAGCCACATGCTTCAAGATGCGAGCAGCCTCTCGACAAGGAGGAAAGCAGGTGAGACAGGTCATGCGCGCCGCGGTCGTCCGTGCCTTCGGCGCACGGTTGGAACTCCAGGAGGTGGCGATACCGACGCCCGGCCCCGGTGAAGTGCTGGTGCAGATCAAGGCGTCGGGTGTTTGTCACACAGATCTGCACGCCGCCGACGGCGACTGGCCCGTAAAGCCAACGCCGCCGTTCATTCCGGGCCACGAAGGAGTCGGCATCGTCGCCGGTGTCGGCCAGGGTGTCCGTCACGTGAAGGAAGGTGACGCCGTAGGGATCGCCTGGCTGCACGACGCGTGCGGAGCGTGCGAGTCCTGTGTGAGCGGATGGGAAACGCTGTGTCCCTCCCAACACAACAGCGGCTATAGCGTCAACGGCACTTTCGCGGAGTACGCAATCGGCTGCGCGGCGTACGTCGGCCATCTACCGCCGCGGCCGAGTTTCGTCGAGCTCGCCCCGATTCTGTGCGCCGGTGTCACGACCTACAAGGGCATCAAGGAGACGGACGTGCGCCCGGGTGAATGGGTGGCAATATCGGGCGTCGGCGGGCTCGGCCAGATCGCGATTCAGTACGCCAAGGCCATGGGGCTGCACGTCGCGGCCCTGGACGTGACCGCCGACAAGCTTGACCTGGCACGCAGGTCCGGTGCCGAGGTTGCCATCGACGCCAGGGCTCCGGACGCGGCTGCGCAGGTCGTCAAAGAAACCATCGGTGGCGCGCACGGCATCCTGGTTACGGCCCCATCCCCGGCAGCCTTTGCCCAAGCGATTGGCATGGCGCGCCGCAAGGGCACCATCGTACTCATCGGGCTGCCACCAGGATCCTTTCCCACGCCGATCTTCGATGTCGTGCTCAAGCGCATAACCATCCGCGGCTCAATCGTCGGGACCCGCCAGGACCTGGCCGAAGCGTTGGGCTTTGCCGCGGAAGGCCTTGTCCGCTCGCATATCCACGTCGCCGGTCTCGACGCGATCAATTCCGTGTTCACTGATTTGCGCCAGGGTCACGTCGACGGCCGCATGGTGCTCGATCTCGAGTTGCCATAGCCGCCACGCTGATGGATGCAGCGGGCTATACGCGCTTGACCTGCAGTCTGGTGGACGACAGCACTTGCCGAATCCCCTGATGTATGGCTCGCAGCCGCCAGCTCAACATGAGTAGCACCACTCCGAACGTGATCGCATACAGGCCCACAAGCCCGACGAACGCCAGCATTCCAGCGCCGGGCTCCGCGAGCAGGATCTCTCCGACCACTACCGACAAGATGCCGCCGAGGATAATTCCCCACTCGTCCCTGATCGCCCGGCGCAACCGGATGCCGACGAGCAGCCGCAAAATTCCTGTCAAAGTTGCCCAGGCGGCGATCACGAACAGTAACGCTAACCCGGTGACTCCGGGCCACGCGAAGGCGGCCACGCCCGCGATGACCCCGATGGCGCCTTCGAGTGCGAGACGGCCACGCTGCTGCGCGCCCGAGCAGAACGCAGCGTACACCGCGAGCACACCATCTGCGATCGCATACACGCCGAACAGAGACACGAGGACTGCGACCGTGAGCCCCGGCCACGCCAACGCGAGAATGCCAAAGAGGAGGGAGAGGAGTCCACGAAGGCCAACCGCCCACCAGTTTTGGGGTAGATCACGCAGCAAAAAGCTTACTTCTGCAAGACTCGGTCGCATGCACTCCACGTCCTTTCCGGTTTCTGGCGGGCCGCTGCCCGACCCCGGGGAGTGTTGCTCCCAGCGACTGAACACAACCTGAACAGCTCGGCGCGCCGCCTGACGGTCGCCTGACTCCATGCGCGACTTCGCCGGCACGCTGGGAGCCACGCTGCAAATTCTCGGCGAGGGGAACACTGATTGATGCTCGGTTTGCCAAAAGGCATCGTCGCGTGCCTGTTCGATATGGACGGCGTCCTGACTGAAACCGCGACTGTACATGCGGCCGCGTGGAAGGCGATGTTCGACGAATACCTGCGCCAGCGGTCGCAAAAAACAGGCGAGCCGTTTGTGCCATTCGATCCAATCCTGGACTACGACCGCTATGTCGATGGCCGACCGCGCGCGGATGGGACGCGCACTTTTCTCACATCGCGTGGCATCTCGTTACCAGAGGGCAGCCCGAGTGATCCACCGACCGCGGAGACGATTGAGGGGCTGTCGAACCGCAAAAATGCAATCGTGCTCGAGGAGCTCCGTTCGCGCGGTGTCACCGCGTACCCCGGCTCGGTGCGCTACCTCGACGCCGTTCGCGCGGCTGGACTCGCGCGTGCCGTCGTGTCGGCCAGCGCCAACGCGAACGAAGTGCTCGAAGCCGCGGGCCTGGCGCAGTGCTTCGACCTGTGCGTTGATGGTGCGCTCGCTGCGCGCGAACACCTGAGAGGCAAGCCAGCGCCTGACACGTACCTCGAGGCTGCCCGCGAGCTACACGTGTTGCCCGCTGCGGCAGCGGTGTTCGAGGACGCATTGGCTGGAGTCGCCGCCGGCCGAGCCGGCGCGTTCGGGGCCGTGATCGGCGTGGATCGCGTGGGTCAAGCGGACGCCTTGCGCCACTTCGGCGCCGACACTGTCGTGAGAGATCTGGCAGAGCTACTCGAACATTGATCTCGCCCACGTTGCCTCTCCTGCAACCATGCCGATGCCGTCAGGCGTGGCGTGAGAACCCGTACCGACTGACCTTGCGAGTTGCCGCCGACGGAGGATTTGGCTCAATCAGCAGTCGTTCGTGCGTTCTCTGTTTCCGCTAGCACACAGCCGGCCGAAACTGATGTGCGCTAATGTAGCCGAAGTCTGCAGTTCACCGGATCCGAGGAACGGCGGTTGACGCTCGAAGAGTAATTTATGTGCCAATGACATGGTTGTGGCACCCGTCGCCGAGCTGGTATTAGCCGTTTCGCCTCCGCTGCGGAGTGAGTCTCGGCCGGCTCGCTGCCACATGGGCAACCGATGCGTCCTCCCTTCCGTCCGCTCCCTCGGAGAATCCACAGCGATCCAGTGCTGCACCGCCCCCGGGATCGTTGTCGCCCGGCACGCTACGTCGATCGCACCAAGCTGGCCCACGATCGTTTGCCGCACGGGCAGCAGTTCGGGCGCTGCGGCACCGATCGAGCCCTTCGAATCAGCGATGCTCTGGAGCGTCTCCGCCGAGGACTCGCCAACAGCTTCGGATGTCATGCCCGTCTGGCCAGCAGCGGTAGTCTGATCCGCACGTCCATCGCGCTGCACCAGCCAACCAACGGTGTGTCCATTCCTTTCGCCCCGTCGGTG
>JAFAPL010000054.1 GCA_019247135.1 Chloroflexota bacterium
CTCTTCCACGCTGGGGCGGCCACCTCCGGGCCGCGCACACACAGGCGGTGAACGTTCGCGGTGTCCAGCCCTGAGAGCTCATCGTCGCTGTCGGCGTTCGTCAGCAGGAGCAACTGCTGGTCGGGCGCGATCTGGCTCAACTGCTGGATGAGGGTCGTCGCGACAGGTCCCGCGCCTCCGTTTTGACCGCCTGGCGCGAGCGGAGTCATGTCGACGGCAATGCGTCTGCTCAGAGTGCCTATAGTATGGCCGAGCGCTTGTGAACTTTGGACCGCCTGTTGTCGTGCTCGTCGGGGCGGCCATGCTGGCCATCATGGTCTTCCGCCTCGGCCCCGGCCCGGGCGGCCGCAAGCCCGTCGCACTGGTCGCCGCGGTCGCGCTCGGTGCACGCGTCCTGACGGTCATTGTCGTCTATCTGATCGCCATCCGCACGCACGGCGAGGGCACCTGGCTCAACGACGAGGCGAGCTACTTTCTGTCAACCGAAGCGCTGATGCCCAACCCGTTCCAGCGCGCGTTGCCCAGCGGATTGGACCACCTGAACGGCAATGCCTACCTGGGCGTCACGACGACGCTGTCGAAGCTGGCGGGTTCGGTCGATTCGACCGTATTGCGCATGGCCAACGCGGTCCAGGGCGCGGTCGTGGCGGTCCTCGTCATGCTCATCGCGCGCCGAATTTTCGGCGCACGGGCAGGCCTGGTTGCTGGGCTGATCGCGGCGCTTTGGCCGAACCTGATGCTCTGGTCGGCGACCATGCTGCGTGACACGCTCGGCTCAGTCGCAGTGGTCGTCACCTGGTGGACGCTCACGCGCTCACGCACCCTGTTTTCAGCGCGCACGCTTTCGGTGGTCGCGCTGGCGCTGCTGTTGACCTTGAATCTGCGGGCGTATCTCGCGGGGACGATCCTGTGCGGCGTGATCGCGTGGGCGGCATTTCCACACTTGCGGCGCATCAACGTGCGGCACGCCGCCTTCGCCGCGGGCGCACTCGCGTGCATCGCGCTGGTGGTCGGTGTCACTCAGGCGCGGCAGATCGATTTTCTCGCGCACGAGCTGCTGTACCGCCAGACCACGACCCGTATGGAACTCCTGGGCAAGCTCTACACCGGGATCCCCGTGCGAGATCGGTCGGCGGAGTTCAAACCAGGTACCGCGGTGGCTACGGTCGACTCAGGCTCGGGCTGGCTGCACCCCGGCCTGGTGCGAGAGCCCGCACCGGACGGCCAGTTGATCGTGGACTTCACGGATGGCAGCACGCGCGAGGTGCCGCCCGACCAGCTCCAGGTGCTGCAGAGCACGCGAATTCCGCCACTGCAGTTGTTCCAATGGATCACACCGAACCTGTTCAGCTTCGTCACTGGCATCGACCCGATCGACGCGACGCCCAACGTCTGGGTACCCGCGTCGCTGTTGTTCGACCTGCTGCTGGTCGTCGCACTGGTGGGCGTATGGCGCTGCAAGCCGCCGCTGCGTGAACTGATGTACCCCGCGTGCGTAGTCGGGGGGACTCTGATCGTGCTGCTCGGTGTGCCCGGTGCGCCCGGCAACGACGATCGCCATCGGTCGACTCAGGCCGCGCCGCTACTGATCGTGTTCGCGGCCGGGCTGCTGTCGTCCGAGCCACGACGCGCGCTCACGTGGTCGCGACCAGCGGTGAGCGGCGCGATCAGCAGACCCGCGAGCGCCGCGGCGCCGGCCATTTCGCGCAGCCTGAACGACAGCTGATCAAAGTAGTCAGCGCGCCGATGGCGACCGTCCTTGTCGCCAGTGTCCAGATCTGACATGAGGACCGACGAAAGCCACATACCCACGGGTGTGCGATCCCTGCCGTGGATGTAGCCGAACTCCAGCCGTACGTCGTCGGCGGCCCAGTTCAACACGATACTGACGCCTTGCACGATCACGATCGCCGCCACGAACAGGACAAGGACGATCGTGCCGACACGCTGCACAGCCCGAAGCGTAGCAGCGGCAATGCTCGTCGGCGCACAATCCAGCGCGTGCGGCGTCGAGAACTCCTGCTGAGCCTGGCTGCACTGGTCGGCGCGGCATGCGTCAAGCCGCCCGAGCGTCCGGCCGAAGCACCGCAAGCGAGTCTGCCGCCCGACTTCGATAGCTGGCAGCGCGAGGCGCACGCCATCCTGTCCGACGCGCTGGACACATTGCGCACCTTCGACATCTTTCTTGCGTACCGAGCTACCTCGCCCGGCTCGAACTCGCGGATGCCGAACGATCTGGACTGGGATCCGCCCACCAGCGCCGCGTGGAACGAGGCGACGCATGTCAGCCAGGGCCTGTCGGGTCGCGCCGCCCAGCTGTTTCAAGCAGTCAGTACGGCACGCATCGACGCGAGCCTGTGGCGGGAGCAACGCCAGGCCGCCGAGAACGTTCACACTCTCCTCGACCTGGGCGCGGCACTCGCGACGTTTCGGGGCAGAGTCGACGCGCTCACGCCTGGCGACGCGAGCAGCGCGACCGGCCTGTTGGACCAGGTCTGGACGCGTTGGACGGACGCCGCAGGAGCCTGGGGCGTCAGCCGCTCTGAAGCGATCGGCTGTGGGACTCTTTAGACACGAGAACGGGCGCGTCGATGAAGGTTCGGAACCACAGCTCCAGCATCAGCAACGCCCAGACGTGCGGTGTGCGGTCCGCGCGACGGCTCACGTGCTCGTCGACGAGCGCACGCACACCGTCCGGCCGAAAGTAGCCGCGCGAGAGCGCCCGATCGGAGAGCACCGTGTCGTCGAGCAGCGGTCTGAGCTGGCCGTGCAGCCAGTCGCCTACGGGCACGCCGAACCCCATCTTCGGGCGCGTGAGGATGGCGGGCGGCAGTCGGTCGTGCATCAGTCGACGCAACAGCCACTTCGAGGTGCGGCCGCGCAGCTTGTAGCTCGACGGGAGCGACGCGCAGAACTCGACGAGTCGATGGTCGAGAAGTGGCGAGCGCGCCTCGAGCGAATTCGCCATGCTGGCGATGTCGATCTTCGTCAGGCAGTCCTGCGGCAGGTAGAGCAACGTGTCAGCCCGCTGCACGGCATCCACCGGATCCAGCCGCGGCTCAGGCGCAAGCGCCTGTCTGAGCCAATCGCCAGCATCGTGGTCGCCGAGCATCTCGACATACTCGGGCGTGTACAGCGCTGCTTTCTGGGCCGGTGTATAGGCGCCAACCCAGTGCAGGTACCGCGCAAGCACGGGCAGATGGGCCGCCGCGAGAAACCGCTTGGCGCGCCTGAGGAAAGCGCGACGCTGGCGCGGCTCGGGCAGCAGCGGAATCAACGGCCGAATCAGCCCGTGCCGCACGAACCGCGGGACCGTGTCGTAGCGGGCAGCGATGCGCGCTGCCCAGTGGCGTTCGTACCCGGCGAGCAGCTCGTCCCCACCATCTCCGTTGAGCGCGACGGTCACGTGCTTTTGCGTCAGCTGCGACACGTAATAGCTGGGTACCGCTGACGAGTCGGCATACGGCTCGCCGTAGTGTTCGACGAGCGTCGGCAGCACTTCCAGCGCGCGCGGCTCGACCACCAGCTCATGATGCTCGGTACCGAATCGCTCGGCGACCTGGCGCGCATAGGCAAGCTCGTCAAAATCTCGTTCGCCGAAGCCGATCGAAAACGTCTTTACTGGGCCGGCGCTCAGCTCGGCCATCTCGGCGACGACGGAGCTGGAGTCCATACCACCGCTGAGGAACGCGCCGAGCGGTACGTCGGCAATGAGTCGGCGCCGCACCGAGTCACGGAACAGCGACCCGAACTGCTCGAGCGCTTCGTCCTCGGACAGATTCACCTTCTCGCCGAAGCGGACCTGCCAGTACGGCTCAACTGTTACGCGACCGTGCTGCCACACGAGGCGGTGGGCGGGCGGGAGTTTCTTCACGTCGCGGTACGCGGTGGTCGGCGCGGGCACGTACAGGTACGTCAGATAGTCGTCAATGGCTCGCGGGTCGACCTCACGCGGTACGTCCGGATGCTGCAACAGCGCGTTCAGCTCGGACGCGAAGGCGATGCCGCCAGTGTGGTTGACGTAGTAGGCGAGCGGCTTCTTGCCAAGGCGATCTCGGGCCAGCAGTAGCAGCTGCTTGCGGCTGTCCCACAGGGCCAGCGCGAACATGCCCCACAGGCGCTCTACGCACGCCGGGCCGAACTCCTCGTAGGCGTGGACGATCACCTCCGTGTCGGAGCGCGTCGAGAAACGGTGGCCGCGCGCCTCGAGCTCAGGTCGCAGCTCGAGGAAGTTGTAGATCTCGCCGTTGTAGACGACACAGACGCTGCCGTCCTCGTTGTAGATGGGCTGATCGCCACCCTCCACGTCGATGATGGCCAGGCGCCGCATCGCCAGGCCGATCCCATCGTCCCAGTGGCTGCCCTCGCCATCAGGACCACGATGCACAAGCGCGGCGTTCATGCGCTGAAGATGCGCCCAATCGTAGGCCAGCGAGCCCGCGACTCCGCTGATGCCGCACATCAGCGCCTGGTACCGATCTGTGAGATGCCTGGGGCCAGGACGGCTATATCCACGAAGCCATTCTCCTTGAACCAGCCATAGACCTCATAGTGCGTGTGCCACGACATGTACTTCGGCGAATACCAGTCGAACGTGTCGAGCACGCGCCAACGCCAGTCGCGTTCGAGGCTGATGAATGCAACGCTGCGCAGGAGCATGCCGAGGCCCGGCAGCGTCCACAGATAGTACAGAGGGACCGCCGCATAGCTCAGGAGGTGGAGCGTCGGCCGCGGGAGGCGCGTCGTGAATCGGCGCCAGAACCTTGTGCTCGCCACGTAGACCTTGTTGCCCGCGTCATACACCGTGATGCTGAGCTGGCCGCCATGCTTGAGCAGACGCGGCAAGGCCGCGAATGCTCTGCGTGCGTCAGGCGTGTGATGCAGCACGCCCAGGCTGATGACCAGGTCGAACGTCTCGTTCGCGAACGGCAGGGCGAAGATGTCAGCCTGCACGAGATGCACTCCAGGCAGATGGCCTACGTTGGCCTGAGCTGCGTCGATGGCGTACGAAAAGTCGAATCCGACGTACTCACCGCCATAGCGTGTGACGATCTCGGCGAACCGCCCCGTGCCGCAGCCGGCGTCGAGCACGAGCTTGCCGCGAAGCTGCTCGAGCGGAAAGTTGAGGCTCGCCTGCAGGCGGTCGCGGGTGTCGGTGCGGCCGGTCCGGCTGTCCAGCTGCGTACGGCGGAAACGTTGCCACTCATACGAGAAGCTCTGCGTGTACGCGTCGCTGTGGACGAACCGCGGCACGCCGCGGACGATGGGAAAGGTGTGCTGCCGCTCGCTTCGCTCGCAGCGCAAGGTGCCGCTCTCGACCGTCGCCGCGTTGCTGTCGACCTCCAGTTGCGAACCGCATCTCGGGCAGCGCAGCCACTCGAGCAGAGCCGCTCGCATCGCGCCGTAGAATACCGCGACGTGGTGGCGGCTCCGGTCCGACACGAAGATGCGGAGTCGGCCGAACCATCGCCGCGAAAGCCGATCCGCGTCCTGCATCTGATCACGTCGCTCGACCGCGGCGGCGCGGAGAACCACCTTCTGGCGCTCATCCGCCACGCCGACCGGCCCGCTTTCGACTTCGAAGTCGCGGTCCTCACCGGTGAGGGTGAGCTGGTGGCGATGTTCCGCGAGGCGGGCATTCCGGTGCACCTGCTGCGGGCGCACAACCGATTCGACCTCTTCGCACTCCGTCGGCTGGTCACGACCCTGCGCAAGGCCCGCTTCGACATCGTGCACTCGCATCTGTTTCGCGCCGACATTTACGCCGGTCTCGCGGTTGCACAGCTCGGTGAGGGGCGGCCGTACCTCGTCTCCACTCGCCACAACGACGACCGCTTTTTTCTGAATCCCTTCGTCGGCATCGCGCACTACATGCTTTCGGCACGGCAGGACCTGATCATCGCCATCTCCGACCACATCGCGCGCTTCACGATTGCGCGCGGCGTGCGCGATCCGTCGCGGGTGCGGCGGGTGTACCACGGACTGGAGCCGCTGCACACGGCGGAGCTGCAGCGGCAGGCCGCCGCGATACGCCGCGAGCTGGGCGTCGAGCCTGCTGATTTTCTGGTTGGCAACGTCGGGTGGCTGGCACCCCAGAAAGGCCAGCGTCACCTGATCGGCGCGACGCCGCTGCTGCTGGAACGCGTGCCGCGGGCGCACGTCGTGATCGCGGGAGGCGGGGACCTGGAGGATTTCCTCAGGTCGCTCGCGGCCGAGCTCGGCGTCTCGGACCGAGTGCACGTGCTGGGGCCGCGCACCGACGTGCCCGCGCTGATGCACGCTCTGGACGCGTTCGTCATGCCGTCCATCTGGGAGGGTTTCGGGATCGTGTTGCTCGAGGCGATGGCGGCGGCTCGGCCGATCGTAGCGTCCTCCGTGGCGACGATTCCCGAGGTGGTGTTGGACGGTCAGACGGGCGTGCTTGTTCCACCCGGCGACGCGGTGGCGTTGGCCGATGCACTGGCGCGCCTGGCCGACGATCCCGCGCTTGCACACGACCTGGGTGAAAGCGGCCGCGAACGCCTGGACCGCAGTTTCTCGATCGAGAAGATGGTCGGCGACACCGAGCTGCTGTACCGCGAATTGCTGGAGACGGCGCGCGATCGGACGCCTGGGGGCTGACGGCGGCAGCGAGTAGGATTCCGGCCGTGCGGCTGCGGCGAGAGCGAGGTGAGTGGGCGTGGCTCTTGCCCCGCATCCTCGTTCCCTTCGCCGCTGTGCTCGTCGAAGGTTTCCCGTCGGCCGTTGGCGCCGTTGCCGTCCAGGAGTGCGGGCTCTGGCTTGCACGCCGCTTCGGCGGCAAGTGCAACTCGACATCCGTCAGCCGCGTCTTCGTTGCCGCATACGCCATCCGCGCCGTCTTCATCCTGCCGACGCATTACGTAAACAAACTGGCCAATGGCAACGGCGCCCTGTTCCAGGACGACTACACCAGCGACCTGGTCGGCGAGTGGCTCGTGCGCATCGGTCGCGGCGACGGCATCTCGATCTTCCCAGGTCACCAGTACCTGCTCGAGAGTGTCTATCCCTATGTAGTCATGGGCATCTACTCGGTGCTCGGGTTCAGCCCGCTCGTGCCGAAGCTGCTCAGCGGCGTCATCGGCGCGCTCACCGCCGTGCTGATGTACGAAATCGGCCGCCAGGCATTTGGCCGCCGAGTTGGCCTGATGGCCGCCGCGGGCGCGGCCGTGATCCCGACGCTGGTCGTTTTCAGTTCCGTGACATTGAAGGAGCCACTGGTCCTTTTCGTCGCCGTACTCGGGCTGTGGACGCTCCAGCAGATCATCCTGGCGCCTCCGGACGGTCCACGCCTGCTCGACATGCTGCTGCTGATGCTCGGCGTCGTCCTCCTGTCGCTGGATTTGCGGTCGACCCTGTCCCTGATTCTTGTCGGCCTGACCACGGTCGTGATGCTGGCGAGGTCCCGCATCCGCCCGCACGCGTTGCAGCTCGGTCTCGCGTCAGCGGCTCTCGTGGTGCTCGTGGGCGGTGGACTGTCAGTCGCTCGCAGCCGCATCAGCGATCGGCCGTTGCGCGGTGTGGTGGAAGATGTCGTGCTGCAGATCCGTCACCGGCGAGCCCAGGAAGCCGCAAGCGCCCGCTCGCAGATCCGGCCAGAGCTGGACTCCGTGACAGCCACCGGGTCCGCCCTCCCACAGGCCGAGGCCGCCAGCGACGCCGAGCCGTTCTCGCTGTTTGGCGACATCGTCGAGCCGCTCGCCTTCGCCGCGCTCGCGCCAGCACCATGGCAAGCACGCAGCAATCTCGAGCTGGGCGCCAGCGCAGAGATGGTGCTCGTGTGGTATCCGCTGTTGCTTGCGAGCGTGTTCGCTCGACCGACCGGCCCTCAGACGCGCCTGTATATCGCCTGCCTCATCGGCTACGCGCTGGCGAACTGGTTCGTGCTCGCGGCGAGCGAAGGCAACCTGGGCAACCTGGTGCGGCATCGGATGATGCTCGCGCCAGTGTTTCTGGTGCTCGGATGCGCCGGACTCGAGGCGATCTGGGAACGCGCCGGCCGTCCTTTGCCGCGTCACTTGCGTTTCGCCGCACGGGTGCCAGTCGACATGCGTACGGAGTCATGAGCGACGAAATACTCGTCTACGCGACGCTCGAGCGCGCTGACATCGTTCGACGCTTGCTTGCCGCGGCGTGCGGCACAACCGGGGTGGCCGCGCGTCTGGAGCTGTACGGCTCGGGCAGCTTGTTCCAGCGGCTCGGTCCGCGGCACGCTCCGCCGCTGCCAGACATCGTCGTGTGGAACGGCCCGTTCGCGGCGCATTCCGCTGCGCAGGCAGGTCTGTTGCAGGCCTACCAGCCCGCGCGCGCCGCGGACCAGGTTGCGCGCGACTCGCAATGGCGGTGGATCGCCCTGGACTACTCCGTCTTCGCTGTGACCGGCTTGCCACCGGTCAGCTCAATCGACGACCTTGCGAGCGTGCCGCTCCTGGCGCTGGCTGACCCCGAACGCTCGGAGGCGGGGACGATGCTGCTGCTGGCCACCCTCGATCGTGCGCGCCAGGTGCAGGGGGACGTGGAGCAGGCTTGGGCGTGGTGGCGACGCCGCGTTCAGACAGGCATCCGTACGTTCGAAGACGAGGCGAGTGCACGCGCGGCGGTGGGCGGAGGCGGCGGACCCTCGCACGCGATCGGGTTCGGCGATGCGCCGGGCCTCATTGGCCTGGCGCCCATGCCGAACGCGGTCGGGCTGGCGAGCAACGCGCGCAACCTGGATGCGGCGCGGCGTGTGCTCGACTGGATGTCCGGTGAGCAGGCCGCCAGCTTACTTTCGCTTTCGCCCTGGCAGACGGGGACGGGCTCCAGCGCACTTCAGACAGCCCTCCGCGGGCCGCCCACGCTCGACCTGGACTGGACGACGCAGCAGTACTCGCAGGCGCGTCGCCGCTGGGCCCAGAGCGGCTTCGGGCCAACGTAGGCGGCCGCCGTGCGCTGGCTTGTCGCGCTCGCAGCGATCGTTATCGTGCTTGTGCTGATTGGCGCATCCATCGGGCTATACGGTCCGCTCGCTACATGCGGGGCTGACGCGGCTCAGTTGTGTGTGCGCTGGCCCGCGCCGGCAGCAGCCATCGTGTGGCTCGGCTTTCTGGCCCTCGTGCTGTTACTTGCTGCCCGGCAGGTCGTTCACTGGCGAACGGATTGGAGGCGCTGTTCCATCTCCGCCAGGCGATCACGCGGAACGAGAACGTCTGACATGCCGTCGAGCGTCACGTAATCCGCCGAGAGCGCATCCAGCAACGAGGCGGCGTACTCGCCCGCAAGCCAGCGGTCGTTGACCGCCTCCATGCGGCGGAACACGATCACGGGCGGACGGGACGCGCGCAGTTCCGAGACAACTTGTTCAGAGCTGCGCGGATCGATCGCCTGCCACGGAAAGAAGAACTCCGAGGTGGCGGCAGGCATGCGATTGGTTGCCAGGTAGATATACGGGTCGTAAGGGCCGACGAAGATGCGATCGCCAGGCTGTGTGAGTGCCAGGATGACTGGAACTTCTTGCGCGTTCCGAGCCGGCTCTCGCGAAAAGTCATACGTCAAGGCGACGCGCACGACGAAGTTCATTCCAATCAGAAGACAGACAACGGCCACAGCCGTTTGGACGCTCGCACGCCGCCGCTCAACACAATCGACGGCCCAGACCAGCAACAACGCGATGCTCATGTACGAGACGAGGTAGTAACCGTCTTCCGTTCGAATGTGGCTCAGCGCCACGAACGCGTAGTACGCGATCCCGACGAGCGGACCACGCCGAGACCACACGAGTGCCGCCGCCCCGAGATTCGCCAGCACGAGCACCCCCTGAATGCCGAGTGGGTCCGTGAGGCTATTGAAGATGAACGTTCGGTATTGCGCTTCCCAGTCGTGCAGCATTTGCGCGGGGCTGGCGCTCATCAGGAACTGGCTGTAGTAGGTCTGGTTGAACTGGACCGTGTCATAGACCATCGCGGGCAGGCTGCCCTGCAGGTAGAACACCAGCAGAACGGCCGCGTTCGGGGCCGCGACAACTGCCGCCACCCGCAGCATCTCGAGCGGGTGCCGCCACATACGCACCACGTAGACCACCCCAAGCACCGCCAGCGGATACAGCGCCAGGAGCTCGGATTGCACGGCGACGAACACGGCCGCCGAGAGGCCCAGCGTTTGCTTCCAGTCGAAGCGGAGCATCGGATTGGCGTAAAACAGCATGCCCGCGGCGAGGCAGCCAAAGCCCGCCGTCGTGCCCGCGGTGAGCATTTCGCCGAACTGCAGCGCGTGAGCGAAAACCGTCAGGACCGCCCACGTGGCGAGCACGGCTCGCGGCAACACGTTCCAGAACGTCAGGGTCAGGAATGCGGTTGTGAGAAGCAGCAGCACGTTCGTGAACGGTCGGAAGTGTTCGAGCTGAACGGCGCCCAGCGCTGCCGGGATCGCGGCCACGTAGTAGGCGAACGGCATGTGCGATGAGAAGTAGTCGACATACAGCCGTTCGCCTCGAACGAGCAGGAGCCCACCCAGCAGGTTGTCGGATTCGTCGGCGAACTCCCGCACGTGGCTGGCGAACAGGAGCACCGCGCTCACGACGTACAAGGTCGCGAACAGTGCGCGGGCCACGACGGCGTGGCGCTGCGCGGTTGGCGCGCTTTCGGCCAGCGCGCTCGGCGCCTGAGCAACCACGAAGACGCGCAGGATCGTACACGCAAGAGCCCGGCCAGGCGGCACGCGTGCTGGGCTCACGCGCTCTAGCCGTCCGCAACGCGCGTTGGGGAGCGTGCGTTTAGGGCTGGCAATCCTCGCCGATGGCAGGCTGCGTCGTTGGACCGAGCACGAGGTATTGCCCGCCCGGACGGTCCACGCGCGCGAGCACGGGCGCGCCAGCCGCTTGCAACGCGCTGGCCGCGGGCGAGTCCGAGTTCAGCAGCAAGTACACAGATGCTGGCGCCCGTGGCGGCCCGCACTCGTCGAACGGCACCGACAGCACGTTGTAGCCCAGCGCAAAACGCAGCACCTCTGTCTGGAAGCGCGGCCCGCCGACGGCGATGGTGCCGCCCGGCGGCAACACGCCGCGTGCCGCGTCTGCTGCCGCCGCGCTGAAACGTAACGGCATGCCGTATCCCAGATAGACGTCGTGCGTGGCCACGAAGTCCAGTACGACAGCAATTGTTGCAACCGAGACCGCCAGGTACACCGCTAGGGCCGCAGTTACTGCTGCCAAAAAGATGCGCCGCCGCATCGCCCAACTGACCAGCAGCCCGATGCACATCGCGATCGCGGGCAGGTCGATATACAGGTAGTGGAACAGCACGTCCAACGTGTGCCGCAGCAGTACGACGGCGGGCAGAAGTACCCAGGCCGCCAGAATGCGGCCGCGCACTCCATCGAACACGGCGACGATCAGGCCAGCGGCGAGCAAGCCGTCCCCGAGCAAGCCAAGACTCGACCACCGCCCAAGCGCGTCGCGCAGCGCCGCGACATTCGATCCGCCGAGGCCAGCCGCGCCGCCGTTCCCCGCGAGCGTCCATATCAGGTCCCACGCGCTCAGGTCCACGCGGCTGCCGCCACCGCCCTGGGTCAACAGGAACTGGAGATCTTGCAAACGAACGATCGGATGCACCTCGTAGATCAGGAACGGAACGAGCGGCAGCACGAAGAGGACGGCGGCGCCGAGCACATGCCGCCAGCCGATCACCCGCCGCGCGCACCACGCCACGAACGGAACCAGCAGCACGTACGCGAGCGCCACGTAGTGCAACTGCACCATCACGCCCAGCCAGCCACATGCCACCGGCAGAGCCCAGGCGCGCTGACGGACCGCGAGCGTGAGCAATGCGTCCAGGCACAAGAGCGCCGGGATCTGCAGAAACGCTGGTTGCCACGGACTCCGACCGAGCAGCGTCGACCAGAACCCGAACCCGTACACGGCGGCGGCCGCCAGCGCGGGCCACGGTCCGAGCCACCGCCGCGCGACGAACCACGTGAAAACGACCGAGACGACGCCGACGGCGATCCCCTCACCGACCAGCGCCCACGGAGTCGGCCACAGCCACAGCACGGGCGCGATGAGATATGGCCAGGCGGGCGGGTTCGGGATTCCGACCGACGACACGATGCCTGTGAGAGGAAAGTTGCCGTCAAGCTTCCAGCCGAGCGCCAGGGATGCTGCCGCCGATTCGTCGTATCCGACCTGCGCAAGGTCGAAGCGGACGACGCGAACCAGAGTCGCGCCAGCGAGCAGCACCACGAGCGAGACAACCTCGCGTCGCTCGAGCGGCGCGTGGTGGGTCAGCGAGGCGCCTCGGTCGCCGCGATCGTTCGCACGCCGTAATAGCGCGCCACGCACACGTTGAACCAGTTGGATCGGTCCGGTCCGACGAAGTTCTCGCCGAGGAACTGCGGCAATGGGGGCACGGTGACGTCCGCCTGACCCTGGTCTCGGCTCGTTCTGATCTGCTGGTCTTCGCCGTCCCAAGCGGCCGCGTACTGGGCCGTGCTGGCGAGATCCGGCAGCGTCGTCCACGCGACGAACAGCGGCACGCCGACGACGAGAGCCACAGCCAGCCAGCTGACTGCACGCGGCACGGCGGCGGCGAGCAGGTCCGACGCGGCGTAGCCGATGAACAAGAGATACGAAATCAGCAGCACTCCGGGAACGATCAATGAGCGTGCTGGCGGATTTCCATTCTGCGCATAAAACGACGGGAAATAACAGAAAGGCAGCGCAATCGCGACGATCGCGGTGACCGTCGCCAGCGTCTGCGCGGTCACGCCCGGCGCGCGCCAGCCGTCGGGGACCAGCATGCGCACAACGCCCGGTCCGACGAGGCACATCAGGACGGTCAATGGGAAAAATCGCAGCAGGCGCACCACTTGAAAGAAGGCAGTCGCGGTCGCTGCCGAGAGCGCAAGCCACAGGTCGGCGGGCGCGCCGCCACCCATTCTGTAGGTCGTCGCCGGTGCGACGACGATGATGGCCAGCGCGATGACCCCGCCGGCGAGAGCCGCGACGAGATGCGGAACGGCGACGTTTCTGAGGTTGTTCATGCCGCGCTGCACGCACGCGACGAGCGCTAAGGTGAGCACGACGTTCTGCGGAATGAGATAGGTCTCTGACAGGCCGCCAGCGAAGAGCGTGATGAGCCCGCTGACCGCGAGGCCGACTGCACTTACGCGCCCGATGCGAACCGCGCGTACGATCCACCCGCCCAGGAATGTCGCCATGATGAGCGGCAGCAGATAGGTGAGCATGCCCGTCTGCCAGTACAACGACTGACCGAGGTCAGGCGCGGTCTGTAACGTTGCCACCGCCGCAAGCTCCGCGAGGAGGAATGCCGCGACTCCGCCGAGCCGCAGCTGC
>JAFAPL010000551.1 GCA_019247135.1 Chloroflexota bacterium
CGCCTGCAGCCGTTCCTGCCAGAAGCGCAGCGCCGCGGGATCTCGCGGCGCGGCCTTCCGAGCGTCATCGACGCCGGCTGAGCCGAGCGCCGTCCCGGGCTGACTGAACGCGACGTGGGCGATTCCATGCATCAGCGCCAGATCGTCGGTGAGCGTCACCAACCTGACCTCCAGGTCGGGCGTCAGTGGGACGCGCGCACGATCATTTCCCGCGACCATCAGCGGATGTGAGGTGACACTGAGCCCTGCCGCCTCGGCGGCCGCAGTCAGCGACGGGGTCGTCTCCGCCACCCACTCGAACGTCTCGGGCAGACCGAGCTCGCGCTGGCGGTCGCGGACGCGCTGAACATCCTCAGCACTGAATCGCGTCGCACCCAGGCTCGGGCGGGCGTAATACGGCACACCGGGTCCGGTGCCGATAAACAGCGTGAAGCCACCGATGTGTTCGGTCCGGGCGGCGGCGCGCGGTACGGCGTCGTAATACGTTTCGATCTCGGCCAGCACGGGCGAAGACATCAGACGTTGAGCTCTGATATTTGCACACTCGCGGCGTAGATCCGCTGCGCTCCACCTGGTGCGCCGATGCACGCACCGCAATTTGCATCAGCCGAACACCGCTGGGGGACGCGCGTCGGCACCACCCGGCGTCCCGCCCTCCACTGCCATCACGACCGTTCAAGGTGCATCCAAGTTTCGCGGCCTATCGTGATTTCCATGACGACGCTCAAGCGGTTCCTGCGCACCCCCAAGGGCACGCTGCTGGCCTTGTTCATCCCCCTCGCGGCCCTCGGCGGCATGGCCGAAGGCTGGCAGGTCACCCTCGCGCACTTGATGGTCGCCGTGCTGGCCGCGTGCGGCACCGAGTTGGCGATCGCCAGGTTCGACGGTCGCCCGGTCGAGTGGCCATCCAGCGCATTGCTCTCAGGCATGATCGTCGGCTTCGTCCTGGAACCCACGACCGCGGGCGTGGTCACCGCCGCCACGAGCATTGTTGCCACGCTGTCCAAGCACATTTTCGCGACCCAGCGCTGGCACGTGTTCAATCCGGCCGCGCTGGCTTTGCTGATTTCGGTGCCGCTGTTCGGCACCGGTCAATCCTGGTGGGGCGCGCTGCCAGACCTGCCGGTCCCATGTGTGGTCGTACTGCTGGTCGCGGGCGCCTTCCTGGTCGATCGCATCAACAAGTTCCCGCTCGTTCTGACGTTCCTGGCGGCGTATTTCGGGCTGTTCACGGTCGGCTCGTTCATCGACCCGGTACGTGTCGCCGAAATGTTCCGCACGCCGTTCGTGCAGTCGGCTATCTTCTTCGCGGCATTCATGTTGACGGATCCGCCAACCTCCCCCGCGCGGTACGCCGAGCAAATCTGGGTCGGCCTGGTGGTCGGCGTGACGAGCGTCGCGGCGCAATTGCTCGGTGTTGGCCAGACATACCTACTGGTCGGTTTGCTGGTCGGAAACGTCGCGCTGGCGGGCCGCCGCTGGGTCAGCCAGGTCCAGGCGCCACCGCGCCGCCAGGCGGTCGCCAGCCGCACTTGCTGAGCAACTTTTACAAAGATTTATCGCTTTTCCAAGCCGCGTGACGCTTCACGTGACGCTCGGCGTGACGCTTCGCCGTCACGCTTAGACGCGGTGAACAAAAGCGCGCGGGCGGCGACGCCCTCAGACGACGACGATCTATCCGCCTCCACCGGAGCCGCCGGGTTCGGCGCCACGCAGGGCCAGCTCGTTCCAGCCACGCTCGACCTCCTCGAGCTGCTGCAGCACCGGTCGCAGCCGCGACCAGAGCGCATCGATGGTTGGCTTGGCTGGTCCATCGATCTGGGCGGCCGATGCCGCCTCGGCGTTCCGCTGCGCCAGGTCGGCCAGCTCAGTCGCGAGCGAGCGATAACGCTGGAGGAGTGTCTCGGTCGGCGCCTCTGAGTCCGCGCTTCCACCACCCGCCGCTCGCCACACTCCGTAGCACGGCTGAAGCTCGTGGCCGTCCTCACCGTAAAACGTATGTGTCGGCTCCACGTGCGGTGAGACGCTCAGGTAGATGACCCCGGTTGTGTCGCCCACGGCGCGCACCGCGTGTGTTGTGCGCGGCGGCACGAAAATGGCCTGGCCCGGCGTACACACGACTGTTTCGGTGTCGACGGTGAACTCGATCTGGCCCTCCATGACTACGAAGGTCTCGCCGCCCAGATCGTGGCTGTGGACCTGTGGAACTGGGCCGAGCTCGACGCGTCGGAAGCGCGACCGAATCTGGGGTTCGACGACCAGATTCGTGAGATTTGCGCGGTAGTCGTAGAGGTGGATGGGCATGTGATCGACGGTAGCGCATCCGTGCACCTTTCGAGCGCTCCCGCCCACTCCGCGTTTGTTCACCGGGCCTTCTCGCAGCCAGCGCTCGCCTCGATTGCTGCCGCGGCATGCTCGCGCCGCCGGCCACCCCACGCGGACCCTTTCGGTCGCCGAAATCCCATTCGGCGCCTCAGCGGAGGAGCAGCTCCAGTCCGAGCGTGCCGAACAACAACTTGCGAAACCGCTGCACATCGACCCGCATGCACACCCGCGTTCGACCGGACTCCGTACCGCCCTGCGCGTGCGTCCGCAAATCCACGACGGTCTGGCCCAGCGTGTGTTCGCCGCGCGTCTCCACGCGGACGTCGCGCTCCACCATCGTGACGATCGAGGGATCCACCCCGACAGCCACCGCCAGAGCGTCGTGCACCAGCATGGAATCGAACCCGCGGGTGTCGAACAAAAACCGCGTCACCTCTCTCAGCAGCACCGCGTCCGGCGAGCTCAGCTGCGCAAGACGGTCGCGGTCGGCGCGGGTGATCTGAACCTCGCGGGTGACGTCGAGTCCGACCATGGTGACGCGCCAGTCCTGCTCGAACACGCGCGCGGCGGCCAGCGCATCCGCGCGGATATTGAACTCCGCCACCGGCGTGACGTTGCCTGGTGCTCGCGCCGCGCCACCCATCAGCACGACCTCGCGAACCATGCTCGGCAGCCGCGGCTCGCGTTCGACCGCCAGCGCGAGATTGGTCAGTGGCGCCGTGCAGACCAGGACGAACGTGCCCGGCGGCTCCGCGTGGATGCGATCGAGCAGATAGCTCACGCCGTCGTCGATCGCTTCGCGCGGCGACTCGGGCAAACGTGCGCCGCCGAGCCCGTCCGGACCGTGCCAGTGACTCGCGTCTTTGAACGGACCCGAGAGCCCGACGGCCGCCCCGCGGGCGACGGGCACGTGCGTCGCGCCGAGCCAGTCGAGCACGCGCAGCGTGTTGCGGGTGGTCTGCTCGAGGCTGACGTTGCCCGCGACGGTACTAACAGCTTCGAGCTGGATGCCCGGATGGCGCACCGCCAGGGCAAGGGCGACCGCGTCGTCGACGCCGGTGTCGACGTCCATGATGACGCGCATGCGCCCGCCAGCGGCGTTCACTGGATCGCGACCTGGCGCATGTTTAACAAAATCTCAACCCGTTGTTCTACCACGTGACGCCCTACGTGACGGTCCACGTGACGCTTCGAATCTACGCTTAGACGCATGAAAAAGCGCGGGCGGCGGCGACTGGGTGACAGGCACAGCCAGCACGGGTCCATCGATACGCCGCCGCCTGGGCGACAGGCACAGGCGGGCATGTCTATCGATACGCCGCCGCCTGGATGCCGTACAGCTCCGCGTACTGGCCGCCACGCGCGACCAGCTCCTCGTGGGTGCCGACTTCGGCCAGTCGCGAGCCGTCCAGCACCACGATCAGGTCGGCCATGCGCACCGTGCTGAAGCGGTGCGACACCAGCAGCGTGATGCGGCCTTGGCGCGCCGTCCCGTTGCCTCGCGCCGCCGCCGCGTACTGTTCGAACAAGGCGTGCTCGGTTTCGGCGTCGAGCGCGGCTGTCGGTTCGTCCAGCACCAGCAGCAGCGGCTCGTCACGCATGAAACCGCGCGCGAGTGCCAGCTTCTGCCACTGCCCGAACGACACTTCCACTCCGCCGGGCCAGGTCGGACCGAGCTGCGCGTCCAGTCCCTCCGCCAGTCGGGTGATGACGTCGTCGGCGCCGGCGCGGTGCACGGCGCTTTTGACTGCCGGCTCGTCGTCCATCCGCGGAGCGTCACCGACTCCGATGCTGCGTCGCGCGCGGAACTCGAATCGAAAGAAGTCCTGGAAGGCGCCGGCAAGTCGATCGCGCCAGGCATCCGTGGCGATCTGTTCGAGCGGAGTGTCATCGACGAAAATCTGGCCGGAGCTCGGCGCGTAAAACTTCGACAGCAGCTTGATCAGCGTCGTCTTGCCCGCGCCATTTTCGCCGACGATCGCGATGACTGATCCGGCCGGCAGCATGAGGCAGACGTCCTCGAGCACCAGCCGGTCGGTGCCTGGGTACGCAAATGAGACGTGCTCCAGGCGGATTCCGCGCTCCAATCGACGCGGAGCCGGCAAGTCCGCCCGTGCGGCGATCGAGGCGGCGTAATCTTCCAGCCAGGCGAGGCGGCGCGACCCGTCCATCCAGATGCCGCGCAGAAAACCGATCTCGCCGACCGTCGCGCCGATATACATGGAAAGGCGCGAGCCCGCCGCGAGCACCAGCAGCACATTGCCGACCGACGCGCGGAGGATCAACGCGACGAAGACGACCGCGCCGACGTACGCCGCCCCGAACACCGCCCACGCGATCGTGTGCCAGACGGCGGACCCCCACCGCGTCACCGACACCGGCCCGTACCAGCGTTCCCACGCCTGTCGGCGCTCCGTCATGACGCGTCCGCCGAGGTCCAGCACTCGCACCTCCTTGCCGGGCGCGGCGGTCGTCGCAATCGTGAACAGGTGGCGCGCCAGCCGCGCGGCGGAAGCACCTCGTTCCAGCGCGGCACGTTCGACCCCGGGCCGCCAGGAGGAGGTAAGCACGGTCGGGACCGCGAACGCCGCCAGCAGCACCAGCGCGGGGTGAATGGAGACCAGCAGCCCGACGGTCACCCCGAGTCGTAAGATCCAGCCGCACGTGCTGAAGACGGACAGGTACATGTGGTCCAGCACGAACACCTGGTCGCGCAGGACCGCGAGCCGATCCAGGTAGTCGGGGCGCTCCTGGTGGGCGATCGTCACAATCGACGCCTGGAGGCGCGCGACGTGCGCTTCGAGCGCGATGGTGACACGATCGCGGAATCGGCGCTGGATTCGCGTGCTGACGGTGCGGAGAAACCAGGTCCCGGCAGTGGAGAGCGCCAGCGCGAGCGCCGCGGCTCCGATCACGAACGCGTTTTGCTGGAGTGCGCCGTCGCCAAGGAGCTTCAACCACAAAGCGATCAGCGCATCCGGCAGCGCCGCCGCGAGCGATAACACGAATGCCCAGAACATCAGGCTCGGTTCGTGATGGAACCCGAGTTTGCACACCCGCCACATCGACGGCAGTGCTGGCGGAAGTGCATCCAGATCCCGCGCGGCCTGGCCGCTGCGCGAATCCGTCATTCGATCCCGATCCCGTAGTTTCGCGCGATGCCGGTGTTCGACTTCCGACGATCAGGCGAGGGATTCATAGGCGACCCCCTCCTCGTCCTGAGTCGCGGAAAACCGCTTGGCTTGCAGGTCGAACATCGTGCGGTACCGGCCACCGAGCGCCATCAGCTCCGCGTGACTGCCAAGCTCCACGACCCGACCGTGCTCCAGTACGCAGATTCGGTCCGCGTGACGGACCGTTGAAAAACGGTGGGAAATGAGCACGGTTGTGCAGTCACGCGTTGCGGACAAGATGCGGTCGAAAATTTCGGCTTCGCCACGCACGTCCAGCTGCGCGGTCGGCTCGTCCAGCAGGACGACTCCAGCCCCGAGTTTCACCGCGCACAGTGCGCGAGCGAGCGCGACCCGCTGCCACTGACCGCCGGAGAGGTCGGTTCCGCCCGCGTAGCCGCGCGCGAGGACCGTGTCAAGTGGAGCCAGCTCGCTAGCGCCAGCGTCTGACAACGCGGCGAGAATGATTTCCTCAGCTGCGCCACGCGGCGCGACATTCTCGCGGAGTGAGAGCTCCAGCTTGAGAAAATCTTGAAAGACGGCCGTGAGCCGGGCCCGCCAGGCGCGCAAGTCCAGCTCGCGCAGGTCCACTCCATCAACTTCGATCACGCCATCGGTCGGGTCGTAAAAGCGGCACAGCAGCTTCGCCAGCGTGGTTTTGCCGGCGCCGTTCTGGCCGACGATCGCCAGCGACGAGCCCGCGGGTAGGGTCAGGTCGAAGCCGTCCAGGACGATGGAATCGGGGCTGGTCGGGTAGGCAAACGACACGTTGCGGAAGCGAATATCGCGCGCGGGCAGCGCGCCGGCGGACCGCGTTCCGCTGGCGAGTGCGCCGACTCGTTGCATCGCCGGCCCGAGGCGGAGGACCGCGGCGACCGGCGCGGCGGCGCCATCCAGCGCCCAGTTGAGCCCGCCGAACGCGACCATCGAGACGCCGATCGCGCTCTGCGCGTAAATGACGAGTGCGCCGAGGTCCAGGTTTCCCGCTGCCGCGCTCGTTGCGAGCGACGCGAACACGAGCAGGTTCGCGCCGACCACCAGCAGCATGCTCCACACGACCGGCTGCTCGCGCAGGCGAGTGGCCTGGTATTGCAGCTCGTGCAGGCGTGTCCGCTCCGCGACGAACCGCTCCAGCACCCACGTGCCGAGACCGAACAGGCGCAGCTCTTTCGAGGGTGGCGGATCGACGGCGAGGTGATACGCGTAATCGGAATCCCGCTGCGCGGCGCGAACCGGCGCGGTGTTGCGATCGCGCCAGACACCTGACTCGCGCAGGAGCCAGTGCGTCGCGGACCAGGCGAGGAGGAGGAGCAGCGCTGTCCACCAGCTGTACACGCCAAGGACCACGGCCGCGGCGAGTCCGGAAACCAAACCGAGGAGGCTCTGAGCGATGAAGTCCAGCGACATGGAGAGCGGCGGGCCGGTCATGCCCAGGTCGAAGTCGCGGGCGAGTGTCAGATCGCTCGTCAGCGCGGCGTCCTCCAGATGACCTATCCCAGCGGGGCGGACGCATGCCTCGGTCAGGCGGTCGTACAGCCAGGCCGCGGTGCGGTCTCCGAGATTGGCGCTCACGGCCGTGTGGATCGGCGCCAGCACCTGCATCAGCACGAACACGCCGCCGACGAGCGTCAGCGACGGCCCGAGGTCCTGGCCGTCCTGCACCGCGCGGACCAGCACGCCCATGCCGATGCCGAAAATTGCCGGCAGGAGGCCGCGCGCGATCAGAATGACCCACCACGCAAGTGCGAGCGGCGAGTCAGCACGCGGGAGGACGCCGAAGAACTTCCACTCCTGTCGTTGACGCAGGCTTTGGACGCGTGAGAGGGCCACGCGTGGCACACGATAGCGGACGCCAGCCGCGCGCGGCAGCGCACAGGTGCGTCAGGCGCGCAGTGCGGCACCAAGCGTTTTGCGCTCGGCATCTCCTGCGCCCAACACGGCATGAACCGTTGCGACACGTCCGTCGCGCAGCACGGCGGGAAAGTGTTTGCGATGACTTCCGTCGGCCCAGTG
>JAFAPL010000567.1 GCA_019247135.1 Chloroflexota bacterium
CGCCGCCAAGCACGCTACGATCAGGCCTGCCGTCGGACGCCGGCGCCACGTTCCTCGATCAGGGGTCGTGGGCGGGAACCGCCACTCAATGGATAGGGGTCGAGCACGCCCCAGCTACTCAAAAGACGGCTTCCCGCCCTCATCGACAGTTACTTTACCGTCATCTGAGCGGCGGTACCGGCCTATCTCGGTATACGTGCTACTCAAGGGCCACATTCCGCTGAAGGGCGTGTCCGCGATCGCAACGGAGGGAGATACTTTCTTCGATCCAGCCGCCGATCGCGCGTTAATTGACTCCTTGAAGGAGATTGGAGGTGTGCGAGCAGGATATGGACATCAACGATCCACGCTTCGCGCGCGCCATGGCCGATCAGCTGCACTGTTCATGACCCGATGAAGCGCCACGGGATTCTCGACCGTTTCCGAGCGCAGCTCGAAGCAGGCAAGCCGATCGTCGGAGCCGGCGCGGGCACTCGATTATCCGCCAAATGCGTCGAGGCGGGTGGCGCGGACCTGATCGTAATCCACAACTCCGGTCGATTTCGCATGGCTGGGCGCGGTTCACTCGCTGGCATGCTGCTGTACGACGTACAGGCGATCCGTGACGCCGCGGCCGACGTGGCGCCGGACGTGCTGGTCCTGTGCCATGGGACCCAATGGCCGAGCCGTCGGACGTCGAATTTATCCTGTCCCGCACCTGGGGCGTGCCACGTGATCGGACGCGGCCGTGATGGGCAGACTGAGATTTCGCGGCCGCACTACGAGCTGGCACTGCTCACCACCTTGAACGAGCAGCTCAAATCGGGCGACGTCACGGTCGCATGTTCACACCGATGGACTCATTTCGGGGAGTACCTGATCCCGCGCACGACCTGGGAAGCGGAGCGTGAACAGCACTACGCAGCCCTCGGATTGCCGATCGACAGCGACATGTACCTGACGCAGCTGGAGGAGCGGCTGCACACAGAAACTGCCCGTGTCGATAGACGCACGCCTCAGAATCCGGCGCTAACGATCGACCGCGACAAGGCCGAGTTCCACCTGGCACGCTTAAAGGCCAGTCCGGAACAAGACGCGGCAAACCGTCTCAAGGATCTCCTCGAGTCACGGATGCCGGTGGTGGAGCTCATCGACGCATTGATCGACGTCGACAATGCGACCGACTTTCTCCACTATTTCCTTCAGAGCGGTCGCGGCCAACGCGTATGACCAGCCATACAGCGCCGAAACGCCCTGGCTGCGCTTGTCGCCGTTGGATGCAACATCGGAGCGGCGCGTATGGCGCCAGCCTCCGGCCTCAGCGTCTGGGAGATCAGCGAAGCAGCGGATTGGTATCTCACGACCGAGGCACTGAAGGCCGCCAGCGTGGACCTCGTCAACTTCGCCATCCGACTACCAATGAGTTATCTCTATGGGCTCGGCGACACCTGCTCGACACATGGCATGCGCTTCTATGTGCCCGTCGACATCCTGGCCGCCGACTTCAGCCATCTTCTGCATGGTCGCGGCGTCACGCTGTACGCCCACACTGCCGAAAACGCAATGCGGTTGCATCAGGAGCCCATTCCCTGCCGATTACGAGAAGCGACGTTCGTCCTGGATGGTTTGATGGAGCACGAAACCGAGCTGGATCCCCGAACGGTGTATACCGATAGCCACGGGTACACCGAGGTGGTGATGGCCAGCGCGGCATTGCTGGGCAAGGCACTGGCACCGTGCATCGCGCGCATGCACGAGCTCACGCTGTACAAGGTCGACCGCTCACGCCATTACCCCGACCTGGATCCCATCCTGGACGGCACGGTCAAACCGCATCTGGTGCGCCGGGCCTGGGATGAAACCGTACGGGTCATCGCCTCGATCTACGCTAGAACCGCTTCACCATCATTGATCCTGCACCGGCTTGGCTCCTCCGCTCGCCAGCACAGCGTGCACCAGGCCCTACACGAGATCGGTCGCGTGGACGTACTCATCATATCCTCCGCACGATTGACAATGAGGACTTCCGTCGTCAGCAGAGCCGCGAGTTGAACAAGGGTGAGGCGGCGCATGACCGGTCGCGCTTTCTGTTCTTTGGCAAGGAAGGCGCCCTACGCGGTCGAAGCTCGATGATCAGTTCCGGCCGTTCAGTTGCCTGGGGTGTTGCACAACGCGGTAGTGGCCTGGAACATCATCCACGTCGGCACACTGGTCGAGAGGTTGAGTGCCGAGGGTCACGTCATTGACGAAGCGATGCTGGCCCACACCACGCCACTGCTGCGCAAGCACCTGAATCCCTTCGGCCACTACCATTTCGACCTCGATCGCATGCGCCAGTAAGGCCGCTCCACCTCGCAGCAAGATCAGCGCAGTCGGGCTGTGACGCTTATCGGGTATTTTCGGGTGGATGTCGCTGGTATCCGATGCAGACCCCATCGGCTGATCCGCCCGTTCGGCACAGGACAGTACCACCGAGCGCGTCACAAACCGCGCCAACGTACCGCATCCAGGGACAGATTTCTGGCAACCCGAGCGCCTGGTGTGGGCGCATGGTGAGAACATTTACATTACTTTCACATTCAGCACCTTGGTGCCTGGCGGCGCTACGGGACTAGTCTGGATGCACTGTCCGGATTGGGCGAACCCTTCTCTAGGGAGGAACAGATGCGTTCCGGATCTGCAATTATGCGATTCGCGGTGGCCACGACCATTGTGCTTGTTGCGTTCCCTACCGCCGGCTATGCCGTGTCTACCAATACACCTACTTCTGCACAACCATGGCCCTCGCCTACTCCGTCGACGGTTTCCTTGCCAGCGCAGCGTAAGCCCCCCTTTACACCGCAGCAGCTCGCGAAGATCCACTCAGGCCCTCAGGTCCATCGCCCAGCACCGGCCCCACGCAAACACCATCTACACGCGACGTGGACTGGGAACCTCACGCATAAGCGGCCGGCTTCTCCTCTGTCCCCTCCGGCAACGCCCAAAACTGGTGGCGATCCGGGTCAGTTCGGTGTGTTCAGCTGCACATGGAACGAGGAACTCGCTGCTTCCTCCGATAACTTTGCCACGGCTTCCAGCAGCGCACAGTGCACCCTCTCCGATGGAGTAACACCTTTCTCAATGGCTTCACTTCAGGTTATCCCGGAGGTATTCAACCTAAACACACTAGCTGATTCTGGGCCTTTGTCACTCACCTGCTACGGGTGCGACTCGCTCAACTTGGACTTCTCACAGTCGACGAGTCAGATATCTTTCAGCGCCGGTGATCCGATCATGAATGGAGATCATGTTCTCTTCGTCGCCCCCGACGGATACAACTTCGACTATTGGGAAAGTCCCTACTGCATCCCATCTCCAGATGCATCGCAAGTCCTGTGTGGCTTTGCGCAAGTCTGGACGCCCATCACGACGCCTGACTCTGTGGGACCTTGCCCGGGCGGCGCCACCATCGGCCTGACCCAGGTTTTTCCGAACCCCCCGACCGGCCCGGAGGGTGAGTGGTATACCACTTATAGCGTGGACAGCTCTACGCCTGGCATGGGCTCCATCTCAGTTGTCGTTTCCTGGAGCGGCGCCTTGGGTGGTATCCCTGGCATAGTCTTCGATGACTTCGGTCCGAACAATCCCTACTTTGCATCCGCGTTCGAGCCGCACACGCCCGTGGCGCTCGGCCCGAGCGGGTCGATGCTGATTGCCGACCTCGGCGCTGCCGTGCTCCTGCAAGATGGCACCGAGTGCTCCATGGAGGCCGCCAGCGCAGCTCAAGTGCAATAGAGCTTTTGCTGCTGCAATTAGTTGGAGTGGGCCGGCGCAACCCCAAGGGAGCCACACTCAGGGGGCGCGGGGCGTGTCATGCTCAGCATCGTCCAACTCACCAGTCCCAAAGTCCAGCCGCCGCTTCCGCTCGCGCAGACCGCCGCGGTTGAGCCGGGGCCATCACAGGTGTGGCTGCCACTTGTGGCAGCGCTGGCGCCCGCGAGGTTCGTCGCACCACAGTCGTTGCATACATCGAGGGCCGTCCGCTGGCGCTCCCGAGGCTGAGATAGAGCGGAGGATATGCTCGCCTACGATAGCGCCAAGCCAGCCTTCGACGAAACGTGACCGAGCCCAATGTGTGCAGGCAATTCCGCCGGCGGTAGTAGTATTGGGTGAAACTCGGGCCGCGGCTGGAGCGATCTCAAGACAAAGGGGGCCCCGATCTACACGTGGTTTCATCAGGGAGCGGCCTCGGCGCGAGCGAGGTAGCACAGACAGGTCAAGGCGCAGGCGACGTGGAGGAAGGCGAACCCCGTGGCGGCCCGGCGGCCACAGCGCGTCGTCCCAATCGCTGGCTGGACTCCACGCCGCGTCGGGCGATCCGCGGTGTGATGTCCCGGCGTCGCAGGGCGCGACGCTTCTCGAGACAGGCGTACCCCTTGTCCCCGTGCAGTTTGGCGGGGCGCTTGCGGGGTCTCCTCGGCTGCCGGATCGGCGGCCGATTCGGCGGCACGGCGCCGACCAGCGGCCCCAACATTCTTGGAGTCGTGCACATTGGCGACAGTGAGGTGGACGGCCAGTCGCCTAACCAGTTCAGCACCGCCTGATGGACCGCTTACCAGACGCTCAGCACCCGCCACTGTCGCCTCTTGCGCCAGTGGGTGCACCCACACCCTGGCGGATGAGGTTCCCAGACACCAGGGATGTGTTCCACTTCGTCTATTCCGGGGACAGTCCGTGGCGTGTGCTTGATGCTCAGACCGAACAGGTGGTCGCCAGTGGACCAGGCGGAGACAGCCTGATGTCCGGGCCGGT
>JAFAPL010000574.1 GCA_019247135.1 Chloroflexota bacterium
AGGGCCACCTGGCGCAAGAGATAGACGATGGCGAGCGCGCTGATCGCGCAGCCGACGCCGAGCTGCAGAAGCCGGGTTATGGTTGCACCACCTGGTAGATCTGCACGCCGTCAGCATCGTAGGCGAGGTGCAGCTCTGGCATGTTGCGGAGCTTGTCGAGTCCGATCGCGGGATAATACGCGCGCTCGAGTCCGCCAACATAGACCCACTGGATGTCGTATTTGCGCAAGACGTTGAGGGCTTGTTGTGGATCGGGCGACGCGTACGCACGTTCCACGTCCTGCGCCCGCTCCTGGATCATGCCAGCGTAGCCGGCCCCATTGTCGCCGCTGCGTTGCTGTGTCTGGTGCCAGTCCCAGCCAAGAATCGTGGGTAAGCCGGTATAGATGGAGACGCGTGAACCCCACCGGTAGATCGGCGAGCGGCCCTCGAGTATCACTGGCGTGCCGGTGATGTTTGCCTGCATCCAGCGTATTGCCGCGTAGTCGCCTGGCAGATTCAGGTCACGATTCTGATCCGAGTACTGCGCGAACTGCATGTAGTCCATGCCATTCAGCGACAGCGGCAGATCGACAAACCGCAACCCGATCTTGCCCTCGCTGGCAAACAGCGGGTACGACACGGCCGCGACGAAGAGAATCACGGCGAATGCGATCCAGGCCGGCCGCAGCATCCGTAAGAGTGGCTCGCGCACGGACCGTCGGGACAGCCAGCCCAGCGCAACGGCGGCGACGATGGACAGCATGACCCACGCTTGCAGGTAGAACTTGAACACCGTGTTCATCCGCCCGATGTCGCCCCGGAGCGCCACGAACTCGGGGATGAGGGTGGCGAACAGCGCTATCCCGAACAGCGCCGCCTGCAACATCTGATTGGGCCGTCGCCGCGTGCCCACCGCGACCGCCAGGGTTGCGCCGATCAAGAACACGATCAGCGCGCGCGTAGGATACCCAGCCAGGGCAGCCACCAGGGCCAGCAGGGTGCCCGCACCGGCGATCCAGGCAGGCAGGGTGGCATAGCCGTTCAGGCTGCCGAGCGGCAGGATCATGCCGTAGTACCCGGGCTCGGGCACGAGCGCCCGTTCGCGGCGGACGGCGAGGACGCGTCGGCGGGCCAGCACCAGGTACCAGGCCAGCAGCGAGACGCCAACGAACAGGAACAGGCCGTGGATGGTCAGGTATTGACTCAGCGCTGTCCTGGCTTTGACGGGGTCGATCCCGGTGTAGAACAGCTGGTAGCGCTGCAGGTACGGCCAGAAGCTCAGCAACATGCTGACGCCGAACACGACTGCGCTCGCGAGGAGCGTCTGGACCGCACGGCGGTCGAACCGCAGGAGCGCGGGCAACACGCCTATGACGAGCATCAGGATGCTCACGGCGGCGTAGGTGGGGAAGTCCCAGGTGTTGGTGGCGCGCAGCATGCCGACCAGCACTCCGGCGATGAGCAGCGAGACCCACGGCACGCGTCGAGGATTCGCGCGCAGGCTGCGCATGACGTTGATGCCTACCGCGACCACGGCCACCGTCAGTGGCAGCGCAAGCTGGTGGGCGTGAAGGTCGCCATAGAGAAAGGTGAAGTAGGGGAACTCGTGGATCGGTCCGGGGTCTTCGGGTCCAATGAACCGCGTGCTGCGCCAGAAATCGAGCGGCGGGAAACGCATACCCAGCACGACAGCCCAGACGCCGAACCCAACGCGCGCGACGCCAGCGCTCTGAGGCGCCACCTGGCTGCCGAGCTTTGCCAGCTGGTCGAGCAACTGTAGCCCGGCGTCCAGGTTGCCGAGGATGCCGGTCATCAATGCGGCGGCCACGCCCGCGAGATAGGCTGCGCCGCGCCCCACCCGTCCGCGTACGGGGACGCTCAAGGCAAACGCGATGCTGAAGACGCCAGCGCACAGGGCGCCGAACAGCGTTGGTTGGGCCAGATTGAAGGCGATCTCGGGCATGATGCCGGTCAGCTTGATCAGCGTGGCGACCAGTACGAAGCCGTAGTAGTAGTAGTTGATGATGCCGCCGCTGAACCATGGGTCGTACGGCGGGAAGTAATCGCTCTTGGTCACCGCGTTCAAGTACGCAAAATTCATCGGCTTTTCGCCGCCGTACTGCACCTGCCACAAGTCAGGATTCGCGGCTCTGATGAACAGGAAGAGCGCGAAGCCCGCCAGGAAGACCACCTCTGTCGTGATCAGCAGGCGACGTTCCTGGGCAAGAAACTGTTTGAACAGGGCTCTCTGCCGCCATGTTGCTGCAATGGAAAGGCACACCAGCAAGAGCCAGGCGCCCACAAGGAGGGGCCGCTGAAATGGCGCAATCTTCAGGCTCGCAATGAGCCACGCAACGTACGCAACGAACGCAAGGCCGAGGATTTTGCTCGCCGCAAATCCACGGTCCGGGAGAAAGCGCAGGCTCCACCACAGCAATGGCACACTACTGAACGCGAGCGCCTCGGCTGCGAATAGCCACACCAGCGCGGACCACTGATTGACCCAGTCCCCGGGGTGGAACATGTCGCTCCACGTGCCAGCCGTGAGCTGTGCCGCGCGCTCCGCGGGTGTCTGCAACAGCGCGCCCTTGCCACCGTCGATCGGGCGCACGTTGACCGCCTGATCGATGGGAATCGCGCCCAGCAACTGACGCACATTGGCGCTCGAGTAGTTGCTCTGCTTGGCCCAGACCTCGACCAGCGGGTGGTCGTAGACGGTGAAGTCTTCCTGGGCATGGCTGTCATCAATTAGGAGCGGCCCGAGCCCTGGCGCTACCTGAAAGCGTGCGACGCGCTGAAACCCGAGCTGGCCATCCTGCAGCATGCGGTAGTAGGCGGTCGCCATCGGGTACCGCTCGGGTAGGCGCGGGATGGAGTCGGCCAGTCGTCGACTGGCCAGGATGACGTAGTCGCTCTGATCCAGCGCCGCTTCGAGACTGGCACGCTTGGCGGGCGTTTCAGGGTCATACAGCGTCAGCTCGGCGTACCTGTAGCGATTCGGGTTCTCGCCAGGGCGCCCCAGCGGCAGCCGGTCGTCCCAATGCTCAGTCGCCAGTGTCGCTCCCGCCGGAATGTTGGCGTAGATCCAGTTCGAGGCCTGAATGCGCGAATGTGGCTGGTCATAGATGCTGCTGAAGGCGAGCGCCCAGCACGCGGTCGCGGCGACCACCGCGGGCGCGAGCCACGGCCGAAGCGTGTCGAGTCCCCAGCGATGGAAGCGCGCAAGGTAGGCGGTGCCGAGCAACAGCGCGTAGGCCGCCAGAATGGCGAGCGCGAAGTAGGCGGGCTCCAGATAGCGCAGAAACTTGGCGAACTGGCCGCCAAAGTACGCGAGATTGAGCACCGCCCACAGCACGACCAGCAGCGCCTCGCGTTCACGTGCGTCTCCGCGCAGGAGACGCCAGGTACAGATCACGGTCCCCAGGAGGCTGGCAATGCCGAGGGCCGGTCCCATGCCCCACTGGATGATCGCCTGCAGGACGAAGCTATAGCCGGGTGTACCCGCCCACTGGATCATGAACGGCACATCCACTGTCCCCGAGCTGACCTGGACCTGGTACGCCTTGTCGGTGATCCATTGCGGGTTGAGTCGGATGCCCCAAACGGCCGGGCCGAGGAACGCGTACGGCTCGGCAACGCGGAAGGCAAAGAAGGAACCGACGAGAGCCACCCCAAACGCGGTCACGCCGTCGAGTAGTTGGGTGAAGCTCGGCCGCCCAACACGCGGCCACACGAATGCGATCCCGAGGGTCGGCAGCAGAAGAACAGCGCTGACCTTCGAAGCGGCTGCGAGCCCAACCATCAATCCGGCGATGAGCGCGTCCAGCAGGCTCTCGCGCTGCCAGGCGCGCTGTCCGAAAAAGAGGGCGGCAGCCGCGAAGAAGCCTACATACGTATCGACAGTGAAGAAATGCGACAACTGGATCGGCAACACGGAGAAGGCGAGCAGCACAGCCGCCAGATGTGCCGTGCGCACGCCGAACACGCGTCGGGCCAGCAGCCAGGCGAAGAGAATGGCACCAAGATCAGCCAGGGCGGCGAGAACGCGTCCGACCAGCGTGATCGAGTCATAGCCGGTATTGCCTGTCAATTCGCCAAAGGCGCGGGTGAGCGTCAGCGGCAACTGGCCGTACGCAAAGTTGTGTTCGCCCTTGACGTATGGGCTGAGCGGCGAGCGCTGCGTGTTGAAGTAGTCCGCGATCGAGCTCGGCAGCGTCACCTCGTTGGCGACGATCGTGAGAAAACGTTCATCAGGATGCTGGTGCGTGTTGTCGTCCCAGGTGAAAAGAGCATGGAAACGAAAACCCGCCGCGACCACGAGGATCAGCGCGAGAAGCAGCAGATTGGCAGACGAACGTGATAGAAGGGAGGAGCGCGGCATCGCGTGGCTCATCGATCGAGCCGGTCGGATTCTCGCAAAGCCGGACATTTTTCCGCACGGAGTTTCTTTCCTGGTGTCTGAGCCGAACGAAGACGACAAACTCGCCTTTCCCGAGCTGCGCTACGACCGCGTGTGCCGCACGCCGTACTCGGAAGCGTTCTTGTTGAGTGAAGGGGATTCACCGCTCGGGCGTGTCGACCTGCACTACGGTGCGAGTGTCGTGCACGCGGCGCTCGTGGTCGAACGTGATCTTTCGGAGGACGACGTGCGCGCACTCGTTCAGCGCATCGACGACGACGTGATCTGGACGTCGGACCAGCCGCGCGAAGATTTTCTCGTCACGATCTATCGCGGCAACGAGCTAGCCGTGTTGTCGGACCAGCCCACCGAAGAGACGTAGCATGCGTCGCATGCCGCTGCGTCGCGCGATTGTCATTCTTTTCCTGTTCGTCGCCTGTGCGCCCGCCGCGCCGTCGGCCGTGCCCGCGGCGACGACAGCACCGACGGCGGCGCCGGCGCAGACAGCAGCGGCAACGACCGCGGCGCAGCCGGCCAGCGGTAGTGCCCCGCTGGTACAAGCTTCGCTCGCCAATCTGAGCAAGACGCTGCACCCTTATCCCGATAGCGCCTCATACACGCAGTCCTGGGTTGACGTTGCCTCGCTGATCTGGAGCGGAGGCCTGCTCGACTTCGATTGGGACGCACTCGACTACAAGCCGGGTATGGCTACCGAGATGCCCCGAGTGTCGGCCGACAGCAAGACGTACACCTTCACGCTGCGCAATGACCTGAAATGGAGCGACGGCTCTCCAGTCACCGTCGACGATTTCGTGTTCGCGTATGAGAACGCAAGCAAGGAAGAAAACAAGTACGTCGGCCTGGACACGCTGCAGGACATTGCCTCGTTCCGTGCTCCCGACCAGAACACGCTCGAAGTGACGCTCAAGGAAGCGAAACCGCGCGACCTTGCGCTTGGAGTCGCCAGCTCGATCGGTCCCGTCCCAAAGCACGTGTGGGCCGGGCGCTCGTGGACGGACACCTCGGCTAATTCCGAGATCCTCAACCCTACGGTCGTGCTCGGGCCATTCAAGGTTCAGGAGTTCAAGATCGCGGAACATGGTGTCTTCACGCCGGTCACGACGTACTGGGTGGGCACCCCGAAGGTGCCGCAGGTCGAAATCCTGGCGAATCAGCAGCCAACGGTCGCGTATGAGTCACTGAAATCCGGTCGTGCCAACTGGGTACACAATGTCCCGCCCGCGCAGTACCAGGACGCCACATCGAATCCGAACCTGAGCGTCAAGGAGTGGACCGCGGCCAACGCGAGCTACCGCGCGCTCGAGTTCAACACGACCCGGCCGTTCCTGAGCGACAAACGTGTGCGCCAGGCGCTCTCGCTGGCGGTCAGCCGCGCCGACGTCCTTGATGTTGCCGAGCAGGGGCTCGGCGTGGCGCAGTACACGTTCATTCCGCCGACCAACTCGAAGTGGGTAAACGGGACCGTCGAGAAGTACGAGCAGGATATGAGCCAGGCCAAAGAGCTGCTGCAGCAGGCTGGCTATCAGCTTTCCAACGGCCAGCTCATTGGGAGTGACGGTCAGACGGTCACTCTCCAGGTGCTGTATCCAACCTCGAGCGGCCCGCGTGGCAAGATCGCGGCGTATTTGCAGCAGCAGTACAAGCAACTTGGCATCAACGTCGACGTGAAGGGGCTCGACTTCAACGCGTATACCGACCAGGTGTCCAATCGGCATGATTTCGACATCTCGCTGGCGACGTACGGGGGTGGCTCACTGGACCCTGACCTCTTCGCCAAAGCCCAACTGCTGTCCACCGGTCAGCAGAATGTGACCGGCTACAACAGCCAGCAGGTCGACGATCTGTTCAAGCAGGCGGGCAACGAGCTGGACGAGACCAGGCGCAAGCAGATGTACGACCAGATCCAGATGCTGGTCAACGCCGACCTGCCGTCCCACTACCTGTACGCGCTGAACGCGATCGACGCGTTCTCGACGAGGGTCCAGGGGGTAACAACACACAGGGGCGACCGACTGGACTACAACAACGGGTTGCTCAGCTGGAGCGTCGCCCAGTAGCGCGCGCGCCGCATGACGCGCTTCCTCGTGCGACGGTTGTTGCAGTCAGCCGCGCTGCTGCTCGTCGTGCTCACTGGCATCTTCTTCCTGGTGCACCTGACGCCTGGCGGACCCGAGGCGGCACTGACAAGCGACCCGCGCATCGGTCCCGAAGAGGTCCAGCGCCTGCGCCAGAGCTTCGGCCTGGACCAGCCGGTGATCGTCCAGTACGCACGATGGCTGTTCAGTGCGTTGCACTTCGA
>JAFAPL010000583.1 GCA_019247135.1 Chloroflexota bacterium
GGGCGGTGGCCCTCCTTCCAGGCGTAGGCCCGACCGGACCGGTGGATCGCACCAACTGCAAGCACGTACCCGCCGCAGCAGCGCACGTCCAGCCCTGGGCCGAGCTTTCCGGCAGTGTTTTTCAAGTGCGTGCCGGGAAACCAGAAGTAGATGTGCTCGCCGGAGCTGGTCAGCACGCGCACCGTATGCGGCAGCGGACCATGCTCATGCTCCAGATCAGCGAGGCTGTGATAACCGGATTTGTCACCGTCGACGTCGATGACGACCAGTTGAGACGCGTCGCCGGTGGCGATGGCCGGATTGGCGAACGGTGCGTGCGTCCACCACGCGCGGATGACGACAGTGCTGGTAGTCGCGTGCTTGACGCCTCGCGGTGCGAGGGCTGGGATGGGATGCTTTGCGGGGCTGGCGCAATCGTTACTGCCGCATGCGCAATGGCCATCCACGGCCCAATAGACCGGGAGGATTGATCGGTCACGCCGTGCGTGAGCGAGAGCCGATTGCAGCCGGAGATTGGTCGAGTTCGAAAAGGACACGGGCATGAGTCGTCACCATTCCCCCTAGCGCATGCGCTCCAGCATGCGTCGTCCCGTGGCCGGGACCGTGGCTCAGGCTAGTGGTCGAATCATTCGGCAAGCGCCGGCTCGGCCGCGCTGCCACCAGGCGTGGCACTGCCAGCAGGCCCAACCGCCGGCCCACGTGTGCCACACGTGTGAATTGCGCGATCGCCGCAAGTAGGTGCTCATCAGCGGCGTGGGCGGGCGTGATCGTCCGTCAAGGTCGGGCGGGCAGGCCGGCCGAAGGCCATCTTCTGCTCGCGCGCGCCTGTCTAGATACGCCACGAGCTGCCGCACCGCCAGTTCTCGGCGGTACAACGTCTCGAAGGGTGTACCGCCGAACTCCGAGGCCGCGCGCCGGAGCGCGCTAGATCGGGCCTGCTCCTTAAATTTCAGCAGGTTGGCAGGACTCAAGCGTAGGGCTCGCTGCGCCCGAGACGAGCGGAGACCCAGCGCTCGAGCGCTGACGCGGGGACGCGTACCGCGGTACCTATGTGGACCACCTCCAACTCACCGCGACCGATGAGGCGGTACAACGTGGCTCGCGAAACGGCCAAGCGCTCGGCAGCGGCATCCATACGGAGCAGGAGCTGTTGGTCAGTGGGATCTGGCATCGTAGCTCGATGACCTCCTTGCGATATCCAGGTGGTCCATCCTCCGCCTGGGGTTGACCAGGGTCAACGGATTTACCATGATGGCCATATGATGAGTCCGCTCGACCGGTCGTCTGCGCGTTGGCCAGCGCGAGCGGCAGATGAGGTGCTTGATCATTTTGTCGCCGGGTTCGACTGGTTCGTTCCGAGCGGCGTCGACATTGACGAGCGGGGCTTTCTCTTCTGGCGCGAACCTCGGGATCCGTTGATGCGGGTGCATCCTGGTCCAGGCATCCTCGAGGATTTTCTGAAGCTAGTCCGGCAGCCTGACAAGTCCGTGCTGGAGTACGCGCGGCACTGGGGTCCGCTGTGGTTGTGCGAGCACGGGGCGCCGTGGCGCCAACACCAGCGTGACTGCGACCGAGGCGAAAGTGATGATGTGAACGATGACGCCGGGGAGAGCGACGACGAGTGGTGGTGGGAGCGCGCCAGTGATTGGCGAGCGATCGCGACTGAGGCGGCTGCCACCATCAGGATCGCTCGTCAACTCTATGCGGGTCGGGTGGCGCGTCTGGCCGATTGGGATGCTGCGGTTTCTCTCGGCTGTGCTGAAGGAGGCGCTTATTCCGGGGCTCGGGCGATATATCAAGACGCTGGATGATCTGGAGCTGGAGGAGTTCGCGCTGGAGCGTGAGATCGCGACGGAGTCATTAGGACACCTGTACCCAAACGACAACGACGTCGAGGCGGCTTTCCAAGAGCGGTTACGTTTGGAGGGCCCAGTCCATGAGCAGCGCGCCAGCCGGATCCGCGCTGCGCTGTTGCTTACTGAGACAGAGAGCCGGCTGCATCGGTATGGGCGCGAACAGCTCGCCAGTTCGCTGGAGTATCAGCGCCGGACACTCGGCCAGGTGTTGAACTACTGGCTCGAGCTGGGCGCGGTGAAGCCGCGGCTCGGCTGGTGGGAGGACCGGCCCGAGATTCAGCTCGGCGGATACGGGTTGATCGCAGCGCTGGCGGTCCAGGTGCTCTTTGATTGCGCGCGCACGGATGGGCTGGTCGTGTGCACCTCGTGTGGTACGCCATTTCTGCCGACGCTGCGTCGGCCACGCCGGGACCGAAACGCATACTGCTCGGACTGCGGGACGAAGGCAGCGGCGCGCGACGCGGCGGCTCGCTATCGACGGACGCAGAAGTACAAGGCAACGTATCAGGAGTGGCTGAAGACGCGGCGTAAGTAGGTGTAGCGAACTGCGCGAACACCTCAGACACGTGAGGCGAGATTGGCCGAGAAGGACCTTCGATCGTGATCATCGCCGGGCCGAATGGTGCTGGCAAGACGACCGCTGCCGCTTTCTTGCTGCGCGACGTCCTCGCGGTGCGTGAATACGTCAACGCGGACCCGATCGCTCAGGGACTCTCGGCGTTCAATCCGGACACGGTCGCGCTCGCGGCGGGTCGGCTGATGCTTGCGCGGCTGGACGAGCTCGCTCGCGAGCGTGTCAGGTTTGCATTCGAGACGATGGCGCGTGTTGCCCGTCGAGTGGCTCTCGGCGGCCATGGAGTGCCTGACGAGGTAGTGCGCCGACGATATGCCACGGGGCTGCGCAACTTCTTTCACTTGTACGCGCCTCTAGTGACCAGCTGGCGTATGTACGACACGAGTGACTTACCCCAGCCTGAGCTGATTGCCTACGGGTCGCAGGGCGGCCAGCACGAGGTCGCGCAGCCCGAACTATGGAGCGAGATTGTGCGACAATAGCGGGGTTCCGATGGCTGAGTCGCGGACCGTCAAGGAAATTTTCGCGGATGGTGCTCCAATCAACGAAGCACTTCGTCGAGCAGCGCGATCAGCAAGGGGGACGTACGCGAGGGCAGGCTTATCCATGCCAGTGTGGCGGGATGGCCGGCTGGTCTGGATTCCACCGGCGGAGCTCGAGTTGTGCGATAGTGCTGACGTGAGGGAGCGTCCGGACGGCGACGCCAACGGAAACCGGATTTAGCGACATGGATCGGACGCTCGTCAGGAGCGGTTCCGGCGATGGGAGCGCTGAGCGGAGGGCTCGGGAAGCCTTGGGGCTGAGGATCCGGAACAGTCCGCGCTAGACCTGGCGCTGTTGCTCGGTTGGAGTGCGCTTCGGGCGACATCTGGGTGGAGCTTATATTCGTCCAGGGAAGTTCAATTCCGTCTCGTGAGCGACAACGTCTGCTGCATAGGTGATTGCGGCCCGAATGTCCTCCTCGGCGAGGTTGGGGTAGGCCTCCAGCAGATCGGCGATGGAGGAGCCATCCGCCAATTTGCGGAGCAGCAGCTCGACTCTGATGCGAGTGCCGCGAATGACAGGCTTGCCTAACATTACGGCGGGGTTGATTTCGACGCGACCGACCAGTGGAGTCATAGCGCACCACGAGACTCTTAGCGCGTGCTTGCAGACGTGCAGGGGTGAACCACTGTAGCAATTTCTGTAGCAATTGAGGGACAACTCAGGCCATTTCCTGACGGAGCAGGCGAACGCTTGTGCTGGTTTTGAAC
>JAFAPL010000589.1 GCA_019247135.1 Chloroflexota bacterium
ATCGATTGCAGGATCGCGGAGCCTACGGTCACGACCGGTAAGACTTCCAATGGAAATACAACTCGTTTGACGTAGTTCGGTACCAGCACGATCGTTCTGGGCGAGGAGTTCAGCGTCTCGGCAACGGCCGAGTACGGAATAAGGCCAGCGAACAGCACGATCGCAAACTGGCTGGTCGACGTGGCGTCTCCCGAATCCTGGCCCCAACGCGCCCCGAGCACCGTGGAGAAGACGAACGTGTAGGCCGCAAGCATCACGAGAGGCCCGAGCAGCGACCACAAAAGCCCTAACTGCGAACCCTGGAAGCGAGCTCGGAAATCATGCGCGACAAGACGACGCACAAGGGCGCGTTGCCGCCAGATTGCCGAGATCACGTTGTATTCGGTCTGGGCCGGGTAGTCTTCCGCCAGGTGAGGCGTTTGGGACGCGTCCGCGATCGACTGCGTAGTGTCACCTCGTCTTGAAGTATCGACCAGTATAGGAGCGGTTCTCGCGGGGGCCGGAGCTCGGGCTTCGGAGTTTGGTTACGGTTGTGCCGCGCGAGGGGGCAACTCTCGATAGATATCTCTGACCTGCTCGGCGCTGTGCCGCCAGCTGAAGTGGCTGGCTTGCTGCCGCGCTTCAAGCTGCAGATTGCGACGCAGTGCTTCGTCGGAACCCAGACGCGTGAGCGCTGAGGCAATCGCGGGCTCGTCGAACGGGTCGACCAGCAGACCCGCGTCTCCGACGACTTCGGGCAACGACGTCGCGTCCGAACTGACGATGGCGGCGCCGAGACTCATCGCTTCCAGCACGGGCATGCCGAAGCCCTCGAAGGTCGAGACGTACACGAACGCGAAGCAGTGCTCGTACAGCCAGGCCAGTTCGTCGTCCGGCACGTAGCCGAGCAGCAGCACGTTGCGGCCCAGTCCCAAAACGTCGATGGTCGCCTGAAAATCGTCCATCAGCCAACCCCGACCGCCCGCGAGCACCAGCGGCAACGCCTCAGCCGGCGACGTGGCGACGTAGCGCGCGTAGGCGCGCAGCAGGCGCGCGTGATTCTTGCGCGGCTCGAGGGTCGCGACGCTGAGCCAGAACTGGCCCGGCGCCATCCCGGCAAGCGCAGCCGGGCGGTTGCCGACGGTCGCCCCCGGAGTGAATCGGCTGGCCGGATGGACCACGGATATCCGTTCGGGCGCGACGTGCGGAAAGACTTGCAGAAAATCGTCGCGCGTCGCTCGTGAGTTGGCGATGATGTGATCGGCGCCGACGCTTGCACGGAAGACGCCGGTGAAGCAAGCCACGCGGTTCTCCTCGGTCGTCCACTCGGGATGATGCACAAACGCAACGTCGTGCAACGTGTAGACGAGCCGCGCGCGGCGTAAGCCGGTCGGGCAGAAGAAATTATTGGAATGGACGATGTCGGGCTGGCCCAGTTGAAGCTCCAGATCTGCTGGCTCCTCGTCCCAGAATCGTCGGAGCTCGGCCAGCGTGCGATGCCCCAGACTACGACGCACATTGGGTCGGCGTAGATGGACCGTCGACCGCGGCCACTGGTCGTCCCAGAAATCACCACCAAAGGTCGGATACAGAAGGTATTGGGTCGTCTCGTCTAGAGCCGCAAGCCCGCGAACTAGCCCATCCGCAAAATAGCCGCAGCCGGCCTTCAGACTGCCTGTCTGAGAAACGTCGAAGCCGACGATCACGGCTGAGCTTCGCCCACGCGTACGAGCTCTCGGAAAAGGGCCAGATATTCGCGCGCGGTCTGACCGAGGTCCGCATACTGCTCGGCGCGCTCGGACCCAGCCTCAGTCAACCGATGGCGCAGTTGCTCGTCGGTCGCGACCTGCTCGACTGCCCGCGCGATATCGTCCGGCTTCCGAGGGTCGAAGTACAGTGCGGCGTCCCCAGCCACCTCGGGCAGGCTCGTCGCCCGGCTGCACAGCACCGGCGCGCCGAACGCCATCGCCTCGAGGACTGGCAGGCCGAAGCCCTCGTACAGCGACGGGAAGACGACTGCCAGGCAACTCTGGTACAGCGCGGCCAGTTCGGCGTCGGTCACGAACCCAGGGAACAGCACCTGGTCATTCAGGTGCATGGCCTCCGTGGCACACCGCAGTGCGCCAAAGCCGCCGCTGTGTTCACCCGGACAGACAAGCTTCAGGGGCAGATCAGGGCGGTTCGCTCGGAGGATTCCTAACGCGGTGAGCAGCATCGCGTGGTTCTTGTGAGTCCAGAAATTCGCGGGGTACAGGAGAAATTCGCCCTCGCGAAGGCCGAAGCGCATCAGCACTTTCTCTTGTGAAGCCGTGTCGACGGCCGGGAGTCGCCTGGCCATGCGTGGATTGATGACAGGGACCCACTCGAGCGCGACCTGCGCATGCGCCAGAACCTTGTCCCGCACGTATTCGGACGTACACACCAGCCGCTCGGCGCGACTGGCCGCACGCAGAAAGTCTTGCACGCGAGACGCGCGCTGCTCAGGCGTGAAGAACCGCGGATACGTAAAAACCTGCAGGTCGTGCACCAGGCTGACTGAGGGGATTCGCGGCTCGTAAAAGTACAGCGCCGTAAAGGGTGAGAAGAGAAGGTCGATGCCGAGGTCCGAAAGCAAGCCCGTGTGCTTCGGCCGCTGCCGCGTCGCGAACAGGTACGCCCGCTCGATCCACAACATCAGATCGGGCGGGAGTACGCGCGTGAGTGCGAATCGTACGCGGCGTTTCAGCGAGACTGGCCCGGCGTTCGCTGGAGGCAGTGCTGTTCGCGTCGGACGCCGCTCGATCATGCACATTCGCCTGGCGTTGGGCGCGTCCAGGAAGCTCAGCTCGACATCGGTCACATCCGAGGTCAAAAACAGGAATTCGTCGTCTGGAGCTGTCTCGACCAGACACTGCACAAGGTCGAGTACGAGTGGTTTTGCACCACCGTTGAGCCCGCCCGGCTGGACAGGCGTCAGGTCAATCGCGATCTTCATCTGGCAACGGCGGCTCGAAGTTTGACCCGAACGTTGTCACCAACCCAGCGAGTCGTGGTGTTCAACATACTGCGTGAGACACCGCGGTTCCAGCGCAGCGCGGCGTAGATCGACACGGCGGAGACCACGACCGCGAACCGCAGCGGGTCGTCGCGCCGGATCGGAGTGCGCTCGAGCACAGCGTGGGCGTAATTGAACAACCACCGATCCGGCACGCGGCCCAGACGGCTACGCATCATGCGGTTGTATTCGGCATGTGCGCGCACGCGATTGGCCAGCGTTTTGTTCTCGGGATACATGCGTGAACCCGCCAGTTTTCGGTCGACGTAGACGAAGTTCGCGCCTGTCTGGGCCAGGCGCAACCAGTACTCGTAATCCATGCAGTTGTAGAGCTGCTCGTCCAGCGGCCCGGCTCGTTCGGCCGCGCGGCGGCGGAAGAAGACGGCGGGCTGACACAGGAAGCAGATCTCCTTGAGCCGCTCGAAGCTCCAGGGCTCCGTCGGATAGGCCTCGAACGGTTGGTCCTGTTCGTCGATGTGGTCGGCGGCGCCATAGACAACATCGATGTCAGGGTGCTGTTCGAAGCAGCGGCGTGCCGCTTCGACGGCGCCCGGGTAGTAGAGGTCGTCCGAGTTGATCCAGCCGATGATGTCGCCGCGGGTGCGCGCGATGCCTTTGTTGACCGCGTGCGTCTGGCCGTTGTCGGGCTCCGAGATCCAGCGGAGCCGTGGCTCATAGCGTCGGAGAATCTCGAGCGTGCCGTCGGTGCTGGCGCCGTCTACGACGAGGAAGTCGAGGTCGTCGGCTTGAGAGAGGATGCTCGCAATCGTGCGCTCGATATAGCGGGCGTGGTTGTACGAGGGTGTGACGATCGAGACGCTCAGCATGAGTGTGCCGCAGGCAACAGTATCAACAGAGGGCGCAGGAGCGAAGGACCGTACCACAGGCGTCCGATGGCAGACCCGTACAATCGCGGGCGGCGTGAGCGGGGTGGCTGTTTCCATCGTGACCCCCACGCTGAATGCGGAGCGTTACCTCGAAGCGTGCCTCGCGTCGGTCGCGCGACAAGGGGTCGAGGTCGAGCACCTGCTGGTGGATGCTGGCTCGACGGATCGCACGCTCGAAATGGCGCGTGCGTCGGTTGGCGTTCGAGTCATCGAGCAGCGCGGCTCGTCGCAGACGCAGGCCATCAATGTCGGTCTCGAGCAGGCACGTGGCGCTGTCGTGGCGTGGCTGAATGCGGACGATATGTATGCAGACGGTGC
>JAFAPL010000595.1 GCA_019247135.1 Chloroflexota bacterium
CCGCCTATACGGCAGGCGGCGGTACGTCCGTGTACGCAAGCTCGCCGCTGCAGCGCCGACTCCGAGACATCCACGCTCTGACACAGCACATTGGCGTCAGTCGCGATGCATTCGCTCATGTGGGGGCGCTGCTTGCGGGCGAGGAGCTCGACCCGCGACTGCCCCTGTAGGGCGCTGGAATACGCATGAAGTCGGGACTCGTCGCTCTGAGCAAACGACCAGAGGTCCGCCGCCTTATCTCCACCTCCATCCGCCGCCTGTCCAAGCAGGAACTCAGCGAAATCATGATCGCCGCGGTCCGCGGGTTTCATCCGGAGCCGGCGTATTGTGTAAAACCGGCGAAACCGAACAGGGGTTTCGGAGTAAGCCGCACAAGGATTTTGGTTGATCCCGAGCACCGATTTCGGCCGCAAGGCAGGGGATGTTCCGCCGGCGAATCGCTGATTGCGCAGCAGCGATCAATCATGACGTTCACGGTGTCAATCCCGTTCTCGAGGTCGGGCGTCAACACGTTCAACTGGACGGTGCTCTCGAGAGTCCAGCCGACTTTGAGTTCGATTGTGACTCCGCCTGGCCCACCAAGGGGGTACATTTGCGGCCTGGTCCTGTGTGCGCGGCCGGGCGAGCATGGCGACCAAGAGCCAGAGTGCCGCTCAGCTTGAGCAGCTCGCCGCCCAGCAACAGGTTCATGGATTGGGTGCGTCCTTTCAGAGTGTGTGCAAACGCGAGAGGTCGATGTGGTGCGATCGGACCGGTGGGTCCAGGTCGACGACGGCCCGAGGGCGACCTATGACCAGCCGCGTCCGCACTCGGTCGCCACGCGACAGCATGGGTCGTCGGGGCCAGCCGCGCGCCCGGCACGGTACCGAACGCGTCGCCACCGGCGGCGCGCGGCACTGCCGCTGATGCCAGATCGACCGAGGTCCTGATCGTGGGCGCCGGGATTGCCGGCCTGGCGCTGGCGGCGAGTCTGGAGCGCTTCGGGATCACGCCCACGGTGGTCGAGATCACGGCCGCGTCCCTGTCGCGCGGACTGGCGCTGATGCTAACCGGCAATGCCGCCCTGGCCTTACGCCGCGTCGGACTGGACCTGGTCGTTATCGATCGCGGGGTAGTGCTGGAGCGGATCGCCCACCTGGACCCAGCCGGCAACCCGATCGAGACTGAGCTCGATCTGCGCCCATCGAATGAACGCCACGCGCCTCATCTGGGCATCACCCGCGACGGTCTCATGGCGGGACTGGCCGGCGCTCTGCGGGCGGAGCCGCGCTACACCACCACCATCGTTTCGGTGGCCGGGTCGTCAGAGGAACCGGAGGTGCTGTTCTCGGACGGGACGCGCGGGCGGTTCGATCTGGTCGTTGGCGCGGACGGCATCAACTCGGCCGTGCGGAAGGTGATCTATCCGGAGGTCGAGCCAGTGTACCGATCGTTCTGTGCCTGGCGGACGGTCATGAACTGCGCAGATTGCGAGCCAGTGTTCCGACTCAGCTCCACCACCGGCTGCTTCCTCGGCAGCTTCCCGGTCGGGTCGCAGCTGGTGTACGCGTTCCTGCTGGCGCACTACGCCGAGATCCCGGTCCTCTCGCGCGCCGAGCATCTGGCCCGCTTGAAGGAACTGGCAAGGCCGTTCCACGGCAATGTCGCGCCAGTGATCGATCAGCAGCACGACCCTGTGGGCGTCATCTTCGTGCAGGTGCAGGAAGTCCACACCCCGGCCTCCTACCAGGGGCGGCTGGTGGTCATCGGCGATGCCGCCCATGCGTTCTCGCCCCTGCTGGCGCAAGGCGCGGCCATGGCCATAGAAGACGCCGTCGCCCTGGCCGAGTCGCTCGCCGGCCACAGCGACATCGACGCCGCACTGGGCGCCTACGACGCCCGGCGGCGGCCGCGGGTGGAGACCATCCGTGCCGCGGTCCGGCAGCGCACCATTGCGCGCGGCATGGAGGGGCCGGTAACCCCCGAACTGCTGGCGCGACATCCGCCTGTATTCTCGGCCTCGCTCCAGGCGTTCGATGACGTGATCGTGGACCCGTTCGCGCCCTCCTGAAGCACGCGCACTGCCGCCGCATGCAGGAACACCGGCCAGCGGTGGGCAGTTGTTCCCCAGGGCCGCCAACCTCGCTTGGAAGTAGCGGGTTGCCTGCTCGCGGTCGTTCTGCGCCATGGCCACCTTGCTCAGTGCTATGGCTGGCTCGGCCGCGACCGCGGGAAGTTCGCCGGCATTCGCCAGGTGTTGCAGCTCGCGCGCGGCAGCAGCCGCGTCAGTGCCGTGTTCGCGGCCCAGCTCGGCCTCCACCAGAACCACGAGCAGGTGCCGTCCTCCGCAACCGATCACCGCTGAGCTGTCGCAAGGCCTGGCGAGCCACGGCGACGGCCAGGTCGTATTGCCGACTGGACAGGTACAGCCGCGCTCGAGGTCCGAGCACTTCGACGCGCTCGCCGTGCTCATCGATGAGTCGGGCCAAGCTGCGCACGTGCTGGCGGTCGAGGAAATTACCCAGGCCGTCGACTCGGCCGGGGGATCTCCTTCGCGCCAACTTCACGCGAGGGCTGGGGCGTCGATGGCCGACATCCAGCACAGGTGCTCGGGCCCTGACCGCGCCAACGTGCTGACGAACTGCAGGTTGCGGGCTAGACCAACCGGTTGTTGTGGACCAACCGGCTGCCTTTGTCCTGATGGTGCTAGCTCTTAAAAGTCTGGTGGGTCTACACGAGCCCCGAGAGCAGCCGGCAGGTCCAATAAACGCAGATTTCGAGTTCAGTGCGTCCGCGACCAGGATTCGAACGTGAAACCTACCGGCTTTCACTCTGGTGGTCCGACGAACACAATCCGAACAAAACCGGTAGCTCCGAAACAGCCATTTTCGAGATCGGCGGGGCTCCGCGACCAGGATTCGAACCTGGAATCTACCGGTTAACAGCCTGGTGCTCACCGCGTACTCGCGTCACGCTTTGCTGTGTTGTGTCTACTGACAGCACCCGGCGAACTACGCTGGACGGACGTCGCAAAAATTTCGCCGTTCACGAGATTGAGGGCATGCTCGCACTGCGACGACGCCACTCGCCGACGTCGAACTCAACACGGTATGAGGACTGATACCGGCTGTGTTACGGCCGCGCCCCAGAGCTTGCTCGTCGCGACGGGCACGGCAGCTCAGTTGAGGGATGCCGAACGGTGACCCGCGTCAATGTCCATGCATGACCGTCATCGGCGAACGCGGCGGCGGACAGCTCCTGGCCGGGGGTCGTCGCTGTAGAGCAACCCCGGGTTCGCCCCGAGAGCGAACTGTTCAAGCCAACGCTCCAGCGCGGCCCGGTGGACACGAACGAAGTGCGTGTGGTTCGCGACCCGCTGCCGGAGCTGAGAGCACGAGCATGCCAAGACCGATCAGTCCCAGTGCCAGGGGTCTGGCGAGGACGTCCAGCCGCCAGTCTGGTCCGTTCAACTGCAGGCCCGCAGTTGGATACTCCAGGCCGATTCCAGCTTCGCGGACGACGTGAATCCGTATTTGTGGGATTTCAGACGCCGCCCGCGTGGCGCGGCCAGGGCATCTACCCGCGACTACTCCAGGCGATCCTCCACAACGAGGGAGTGGACGACCGTCGCTTCTGGATCATCACCGCACCAGAGAACGTCGCATCGGCTCGCGGTATTCAAAAGGCCGGCTTTCAACCAGTTGCCGAATTGGCGTTCACTCAAGCCGGTCGCGCTGCCCTTGCAGCAGCGGAGTGCAGCGAGCGCGTGCGCGCCGGTGCCAGCCTCCTGGGAGTGCCTGTCATCGAATCAGGTCCCGAACCGAGAGTTTCACCCTGCTGGTGCTGCGTGATCGACGCGCTGAGAAATTCAGCGACCGCAGTTTGCTGGGAGGCAAGAGCATCCGGAACCACGTTCTGCACATGCGGCTAGACCTTACCTGCCGACATCAATCCGCAGTGCGGCTCGTACGTTTTCCATGGTCTGCTGGCCAACCTTGCGCGCGTGAAGCGAGCCGTCTGCAAGTGCTGCGCGTACAAGATCGGGATGGCTCTCGAATGGCTGGCGTCGGTCACGGATGGGTTCGAGAAAGCGCTCCAGTGCATCCACGAGCAGCCGCTTGACGTCCACGTCACCAACTCCACCGACCACGTACCGCTGTTTGAGGTCCTCCACCTGGGCTTTATCCTTTTGAATGCATCGTGGTACTGGAAAACCGGATTACCCTCCACGTGGCCGGGGTCTGTGGCTCGCAGCCGAGTGGGGTCAGTAAACATGCTCATGACTTTCCGAGACACAGTCGCGGAGTCGTCTTTCAAGTAGATCGCGTTTCCACGCGACTTGCTCATTTTCGATTGGCCGTCAATGCCCACAAGGCGAGGAACGCGGCCCACCAATCCCTCCGGTTCGGGGAAGAGCGGCCCGCAAAGGTCATTGAAACGCCGCGCAAGCTCGCGGGTCATCTCGATATGCGGAAGCTGATCCTCGCCGACAGGGACGAGATGTGCGCGCGGTAAGAGTATGTTTGCGGCTTGCAGGACGGGATAGGTGAAAAACGCGACTGGTACGGCCTTCAACTCGAGGTCCGCAAGTTCAGACTTGAGCGTCGGGTTGCGCTGTAAGCGTGACAGTGGTAGATACCAGCTCAGCCACTGCGCCAGTTCCGCGTGCTCAAGTACGTGGCTCTCGACCACGAAGTGACTTCGGGCTGGGTCGAGCCCAACTGCCAGCCAGTCGAGCGCAATCCCGACGATGGCCGAGCGGATCTCGCCCAGCCTGTCGGCGTAATCAGCAACCTGATAGTCAGCGAGCAAAAAGAAGCATTCATATTCGTCTTGAAGGCGGACCCAGTTCTCGAGCGCTCCGACGTAATGCCCCAGATGCAGCGGGCCTGTGGGGCGGACGCCGGTCAGAATTCGCTTTCGTTGTTCCGACATTGTTCACGTTTATATCAGCGGAGGAAGACTAACCGCACATGGTCCGGAGTCGCGTACCGTCCGCACCTTGCCTCTCAGACAGGCAAGCTCGACACGTCACGCAGGGCGCCAATCAGCGAAGGGCGACCGAAGGTTGCTCGAATGATTTCGACAAGAGCACGCATGGACCACGAGTGTGAGCCACGGACGAGCATTGCCCGTTGCGCAAGATCGTCGTTGCTGGCCTCGCGGAGAAGATCCGCGCGGTGCGCGCTTACGAGCTCATCAATGGTTATCGGATGGTAGGACATGACTGAACGACTCCTGCTACGACTGCAAGACGCTGGACTGCAGACGTCCGCGCAGGATCAGCAGTCGGGCGAATTCGTGGGTTGAGAACGGGAACGGTTGCATGACGGATGGTTTGCGACCAAAGCGGTACGGCTGATCGTGGTCGCCAGCACCGCTGCCGTCGAGCGTGCCTTCGATGGTGGCGGCGGTCCGCGGTTGGAGCTGTTGTTCGGGGATCATCTGGGCACTCCGTTGTTTGATGTCCTCAGTATCCAGACCTCGCGACATCGGGGCATCCGCTGAGAGTCGGGTTCACTTCTCCGCGTCCCTCGGATCGATCTCCGACAAATGTCCAACCCGGCCGTTTGCCGAAGACATCATTTGGATGATGCCCCCGACGCTGCGCTCGCCTATGCTCGAGAAGCGTGACAGCAACACCTCGCCCGCAGCATCGGGTCAGTCGGCTACTCATTGCCGACGATCGCGCGCGCACACGCAAGGCACTCGGTGCGATGCTCGCCACACACTCTGGGTTTGAGTTGGTCGGTGAAGCCGCCGACGGCGAAGAGGCCCTGGCCGCGGTAGAGCGACTGCAGCCGGACATAGTGATCATCGACATCCGGATGCCTCGTCTGAACGGCATGGCAGCTACAACACGGATAAAGGCCCGCTGGCCCTGGATACGCGTGGTCGCCCACAGCCTGGCTGTGGAATCCTCCGACGAGGCGCTGGCCGCCGGCGCGGACGCCTTCGTTCCAAAGGGTGCGCCCGCCGACGAGCTACTCCAAGCACTCTGTTTTCCAGAGGCCCGCCAGTGATGCTGGCGCAAACGCCGCCGCAGGCTTACAGTTAGCGCATGTTGTCGCCCGCGGCAGGCGTGGCGTCATCCGGTTCGGTCGCGCAAAACGCTCCGACGAAACCGCCCATTGCGCGTGAGACGCCCGAGTCACGTGCGTTTTCTGACACCGAGAGCTTCCGCTGGGTGCGGCGCGCGGTGGCAATCACGATTCCGGTCCTCGGTGTCGTCACGATCTCCACCGCGTACGCGGACACGATGCCGATCTTTCACCACGCCGCGGCGTGGATCGCCGTAGCCATTATGACGGCGGCCTGGGCAGTCGAACTGGCGGGCGTGCCGTGGTCGCGGATTGCGCTTATCGCGGCGGTTGTGCTGCCGAATGCGTGGCTCACGAGCATCGGCCATGACGCACTGAACTATATGTACTTGTGGTTGCTTGTAGCGTGGGTCAGCTTCGCAGGAACCCGGGTCGAAGGTATTCTTGCACTCGGCCTCACGCTTGGTACGGTCGCCTTTGACTCGGTCCTCGTCGCCGTGAGCGGAGGGCAATTGAACTGGGGTTTGATGGCAGGCACGTCATTCCTCCTATTGATTGTCTGGTTCATGGGGCTCTCATTGCGGAGAGAGCACCAGCGCAGTCAGGAACTGGCGACGCTCCTCACGGTGTCGCGCTCGGTAGCCTCGCCACTCGAGATGAACGCTCTTCTGGATGCGATCTTCGACGCGCTAGCTACCGTGCTCGACTACAGCGCGATCGCCGTGTTGACGCTGAACGAAACACGCGACATGTTGACGTTTGCACATATGCGCGCACCGAGCTCCCATCGAGCTCTGGAGTTGCGACGCACCCAATACGCGGTGACGGACCTTGGCCCGGCCTGGGGCCGGTTGTGCAATGACGAGCCAGTCCTCATTTCTGACGTCAACAAGACCGCTCCTGAGGTTGGACTGGCGCATGCGATGACAGTCGATGATGATGCCAACGTTCAGCATGGGATCGTTCGTTCGCTCATGTGGATTCCGCTTGTGGTGCATGAGCGGGTCGTTGGCATCCTGAGCATCTCGAGCGCCACCGCAAACGCGTTTGGGACGCGCGATACAACGCTGGCCCTCGGAATAGCCCGACAGGCGGCGGTGGCAATTGACAACGCCCGCCTCCACGAGCGTGCGCGCCAGGCGGCCGTCCTCGAGGAGCGCCAACGTTTGTCGCGCGAACTGCATGACTCCGTTACGCAAGCCCTCTACGGCATTTCGCTCTATGCTGAGGCAGCCTGTCGCTCTCTGACGGGTGGCAGTACCGAGCCGGCAATTGCCAATTTGCAAGAGATCCGCGACACCGCCCACGAAGCGCTCGGCGAGATGCGCTTATTGCTCTTCGAGTTGCGACCGCCCGTTCTCCAGGAGCAAGGCCTAGCCGCAGCATTACGCGCTCGTGTACAGGCGGTGGAGACGCGCGCGGGAGTAGTGGCGGAGTTCGCCTGCGAGGGTGACCAGCGGCTAGCGCCGGATAAGGAGCAGGAGCTGTATCGGGTTGCGCAGGAGGCACTCAACAATGTGCTGAAGCACTCCCATGCAGCGCGGGTCACTATGCGGGCCGCTGTAATGAACGGCACAGCGACGCTTGAAATAGCCGACGACGGCGTGGGATTCGAGCCAGCCCTGCGCGCTGGCGATGGATTCGGTTTGCCAGGCATGCGCGAGCGCGTGGAACGACTCGGCGGAAGGTTCAGCATCGAAAGCTCGCCCGGTGCTGGAACACGAGTTCGTGTTGAGGTAGCGGTATGAGCCAGACTGTTCAGAGGCCTATTCGCGTACTGCTGGTGGATGACCACGCGGTGGTCCGCAAGGGATTGCGAGCATTGTTGGAGCACGAGTCACGAGTGGAAGTGATCGGCGAGGCCGAGGACGGCGAGCAGGCGCTCCGGGCCACTGAACGGCTTCGGCCGCATGTGATCCTGATGGACCTCGAGATGCCCGTCGTTGGTGGCATCGAAGCTACCCGGCGGATCACTTCAGCGCATCCCGAGTTGAAGGTCGTCGTGCTCACCAGCCACTCTTCGGAAGAGGACGTATTTCCGGCGCTCAAAGCGGGCGCCATTGGATATCTGCTAAAACACTCTGCGCCGGAGGAAGTCCTGCAGGCAATTCAACAGGCTTACCTCGGCGAGACGGTATTGCACCCGGCGATCGCCCGCATGGTCCTGCAAGAGTTGCACAGACCGGCGCATTCCAGTGCCGCGGTGACGACGGATCCGCTCTCAGATCGCGAACTGGACGTGCTGCGACTGATCGCACGCGGCATGAGCAACCAGGAAATTGCCGGAACGCTGGTTGTCGGCGAGGCCACCGTACGCAGCCACGTGAGCAGCATCCTGAGAAAGCTCCAGCTCGCCAGTCGCACGCAGGCGGCGTTGTACGCCCTTCGGGAGGGTCTGGTGGCGCTCGACGAACCGAACCCCTCACGCTGATTGATTGTTACGAGGTAGTTGTCGACGTCGAGCTCATTGTTCTGTACGAGCGACCGACGCCAAACTAGTAGCGTGTTCATGGCAGGTTGCCATCTCGTACGAAATCGTGCAGCAGCTCGCTACGCATACGAGTATGCGCGCAACGGCGTGCCGAATCCGTTTCAGAGCGCGTTCATTGCGGAACCTTCGAGCGCACCAGACTCCATAGACCGTGCGCTGAGAGCGCGAGCGATAACAGAGAAACAATCGCGAGTGCGAGGAGCGTCCAGACGAAGAAAAAGGCTCCGCTCAATTTGCCGATCTCGATGCCCGGGAGGCCACCCGTGCCGGTTAGGTGGGTCCAGAAAATGGTCAGCCCGAGTAGCGATCCGATCAGCATGACAATATGCCCCACGCGACCTTCGGGCAGCATCAGCGTACCATAGAGCCAAACAGCAAGAATGGCTACGATCAGGAGATTTGACGCCACGCCGTTTTCCGACCCGTACAGGATGTCATCCACCAGGTGAAATGACGCGAGAAGGATCGAGAGCAGCGACGTCACCGGCAATACGAGGTTTCGCTTCACGCTGAAGGCTTCCTTATCGGGGATTCCCCATTTGACCATCTTTTCGAGTCGCAACCGGGTGATTCGGATGCACGCCCGCATTCTGTTGAAGGCCAATGAAACCTCGAAGGGCGCGCGCCTCACCGATGACCAGATAGCCGAAGCTGTCGAGGGTGAATCGCTCGACGCTAGAGCGTGTGCGTATGCGATGTGTGGAGGAGGGATTGAAACAGCGCTGCGCCCCCTCCCTCACGCTGTCTGGACGAGTCCACCACGGAAGATGCTCGCATCACACTCGAGCGACTCTACTCGGCGGTCCTACCATGACGATCCACTAGCTGCATGGGCGAGCAACAAGCGTGAACGCCCGAACACGTGAGTACTCGATCAGTGCGGATGCCATGACCGAGGCTGCCAACCCGCCCGGCTTGTGGCGCAATCGCGATTGGCTGCTCCTGTGGAGCGGACAACTTGTGTCTTCGGCCGGCACACGGATCTCCTTACTTGCCTTACCGCTTCTTACGCTTGCGGTCACGGGCTCGCCTGCTCAGGCGGGAATCATCACAGCCGCGCGCGGCGTGCCCTCGACTGTGCTGGCACTCCCAGCGGGTGCCCTGATCGATCGTTGGGACCGCAAACGCACCATGCTCCTGTGTGACATTGGGCGCGCGGTGGTTCTCGGCGGCATTGCTGTCGCGGTACTGGGCGGATGGTTGACACTCGAGTACCTGGCGATCGCCGCCTTCCTCGAAGGTGTATTCTCGACGTTCTTTGCGCTGGCTGAGTCCGCCTGCCTTCCTCGTGTGGTACCAAATCACCAGCTGGCTTCAGCGGCTGCCGCCGACCAGGCCTCTGGCGCTTCGGCCGAACTAGTCGGACCGGCGATTGGTGGCGCACTGTTCGCAATCGGACCTGGAGTACCGTTCCTTGCGGATGCGGTTTCATACCTCGTGTCGTTCACGTCGCTATTGGCGATGCGAACGCCGTTTCAGGAGTCGCGATCGGTCTTACCAGGTGCGAGGACCACATCAGTCCAACGCGAGGTGCTCGACGGTATCACATGGATATGGCGCGAGCCGCTGGTTCGCTTCCTCGCGCTGTTGCATGGCGGTGTTAACCTGTGCGGCTTTGGCTATACGTTGATTCTGATTGTCATAGCCAAACAGCAGGGTGCCACACCATTTGAAACCGGGCTGATCCTCGGTGCTGGCGGCGGTGCCGCGGCAGTTGGCAGCGTGTTGTTCGCCCCACTCGACCGCCTGATGGGTCGGGGCCGCATCCTGGTGGTATCGACGTGGGTGCTTGCTCTAACCTGGTTGGCGTACGCTCTGGCGCCCAATCCCGCCTGGCTCGCCCTGGCGAACGCAGTCGCGTGCGCGGCCATACCGCTCTATATGGCAACGCAACTTAGCTTTCGCCTGAGTCGCACACCCGACGCGCTCCAGGGCCGCATCGCAAGTGTTTTTCGTGTATTCAGTTATGGGCTGCAGCCGCTGAGTCTTCTGCTTACCGGGGCTCTGCTCGAGTGGACGGGTGCTTTTACAACTGTCATTGTGCTGTTCTTGCCACAAGTGCTGCTAGCTATCGCGGCCACTATTCAACCAGCCCTCCGCTCGCGCACGTCTGCATGATTCGATCAATTCAGACCGCGGCACCCGCGAGGCAGCTTTGCGCCGACCGGCGCCGGACTCGGCCAAGCGGCACGAACTCCACTACCCTCGCATCCAGCTCGACCTGCCCAATCAGCCGGGCCGCGGCGACGCGGTGGTGCCCATCGAGCACGTAGTAGCTGGTGCCCAGCTTGTAGAGGTCTATCGCTGGTAAGCAATCCCCCCGTTCCATCTTGCCCCGGATTCTCTCCAGTCGCATGTTCGTCGCGCATTGCGTGCAAGACGGAAATCGGCGGCCAGTTCGCGAGCACGGCCGACACTGCCAGTGACCTTTCCAACCTCGATGGTCGCCAGACGCGCCAGGCGCTGCGTACAAGGCCCGGCGTAGTCGAGACCGTCAGCGAAGCTGCGTAATCTCGAACGGCGCATGCGACGAAGTCGTGCGATAGCTGCTCCCAGGTGCATCGGATCTGTGACAACTGTCGTCTTGTGAGTCGGACGCCGCATCAGCAAACGGGCTGAATCGCAGTGCGCATTTCGCTGACCGTCCTCCGACAAACATCGAACCGGTCAATGCCCCGAAATCACCATTTATCCGATGTGGTGACGGGCAGTATTTGCGCACACTTGCAGCTATGACGGACGCGCGCAGCGCCCAGCCCAGCATCAGTCGTGTACTCATCGCAGACGACCGCGCACGCGCACGTCGAGCGCTGGCCGCTGTACTCGCTGTGCACCCGTCGATCCAGGTTGTTGGTGAGGCGGCTGATGGCGCAGAAGCGGTCGCCGAGGTAAATCGCCTTCAACCGGACGCCGTCGTTATGGATCTCTTGATGCCACACCTAGACGGCATCGCTGCGACGGTCCAGATCAAGAACCGCTGGCCCCTGATCCGCGTGGTCGCGCACAGTTTGTATCTGGACTCCAGCGAGGCCGCACTCGCGGCCGGTGCCGACGCGTTCGTTCCCAAGGGAGCGCCCGTTCACGATCTGGTCGCCGCCCTCGTCGCGACACCAGACCGTTCTTAGGAAACCAGGCTCCGCCTTTTGTCGGATTCGGTGTCCACGATGTGCTGAGGCTGAGGCCGCCGGAATCCACTGCGCGCGGACCGCCGATCCGCTTCGCGTGAGATGCCAACCAGCGCCAACAGGCGGAGACTCAAAGGCATGACGCACACTCTCTCCATTCAGCCGCGGACCGCGTCCCCGGCCACGCGCACGCTAGAGAACGTCGCGCGTTTTGCACTCCACTACGGCGAGATGGTGCTCGCCATGTATGCAGGCATGCTGATCTACATGCCGCTCGAGAAGGCTATCCCGCCAGGGTTTCAACAGATCGGGATGGCACTGTTCATGGCCTGGCCCATGGTCGTCTGGATGCGCATCCGAGGCCATGGTTGGCGGCATGGATTCGAGATGTCGGCTGCCATGCTCGTGCCCTGGGCAGCCCTGAAGGTTGCGGCGAACGTTATGCCCGTGCTGGCGAATATCGCGGATTGGGCAATGTACCTTGGCATGCTGGCTTACATGCTCGTTCGCCGCGACCACTATGCGCACACCGGAGCCCACCATCATGCCGCTCCCGTCGCGCATCGATTTCCCTGGCGAAGGGTGATGCTCGTGGCGGCATACGTCGGCGCGATCGTGCTGACGCCGCTTGTGGCGGGCACCGTCAATCTGGGTGTCAAAGCGGCATCCGAGACCCACGAGCCGGTCGATCCGCCCGCGTATTCGGGCGCACTGCCGGTGCCGCCCGTGCCTGATCCGAACAAAAAGACCGCAGTGGTCATGTCCGGGTATTACGGGTCCGAGATCGGTGACACACTCGAGGCCTACGAGATCCTAGCTCGCTCCGGTGTCTTCAACGTGTACTCCGTGGCACCTGAGCGCACGGTGCTGCCGCTCAGGACGGGACCTGCGCCGTGGGGCAACAGCATCGATTTTGCGCCGCAGTTCTCGTTCGCGGAGTACGACTCATTCATTGGTCGAGCGCCCGATGTGATCGCAATCCCGTACTTTCAAGCCGATCCGAAATCCGCCCGTGACGCGGTCGTCTTCGATTGGCTGCGCGGCCACTTCGGACCGAACACCATGATCCTGGGAATCTGCTCGGGGAACATGGTCCTTGCCGACTCAGGGCTGGCAGCGGGCCGCACTGCTACGACGAACACTGGCACGTTCGACTACGTTCAGGCTTCCTCGCCCACGACACGGTGGCTGCATGATCTCCGCTACGTGGACGACGGCAACCTCGTGACCTCGAGCAATCTCACGTCCGGGATCGACGCCACGCTCCACGTGGTGGACCGCTTCGCTGGACGGGCCACGGCACTGGATATCGCGCGCCAGATCGGCTACACCCAGACCGGCGCGCTCGACGACCCGCGCTTCGACCCACCGTCGGATAATCTGACGCAGCTCATTACCGACGCTGCATTCCTGGGTCCAGACCAGCGCATTGGCGTCTTGCTGAACGACGGAGTCACCGAACTGGGTGTGTCCGGGATTGTCGATCCGTTCGAGGGAACATTCGCCAGGACATATTTCATAAGCGCCCACCGAGGCGTGGTTCGCTCACGCGATGGCTTTCTGTTCGTCCCGAGGTATGACATCGCGACGGTGCCTGCGCTCGATCGCGTGGTCGTGGCAGCAAGCGACAACGGGGCCGCCAGGCAGCAGGTGTTGACTGACTGGTCGGCCAGCAAGACTGGACCGAGTGTCGAGGATATCTTCCAGAACGTTGGCTCCGGTCAGACCGCGTACGATGCCAGCCTGCGCGACATTGCGCGGACACGCAGCAGCATCCCGGCACATCTGATCGATAATACGTTGTTCTATTCGGCGGCCGAAGAGGACTTCTCGGATGCAAACATGATTCCGAACGAAGTTCTGGTTGTCATTTTCCTCGGTGGTCTGGGAGCCGCCACGATGTTCGCTGTCAGTCACCGTCGGCTGCGACGAGCAGTTCGATTGCAGACCGCTCCGCAGCCTGCCTGACCCCGAACGCGCCTAATCGACACAACGAGGAAGGACGCACGTCCTTCCTCGTTCTTTGTTCATCCCCGAGCAGGCCTGTCCCCAGGTTGGAATACACGAAGTCGCCGCCATTGGTGAGCGGAGCTTTGCGCGGCGATGCACTGGTTGTTCATGCGCGTCATGGAGCCCGCGTCGTTTGTCATGACCAGCAAAATGCTGCTCAATCTCAAGAACCGTGCTGAACGGCTGCACGCGTCTGGCCACGTCAGGTCTGTTGCTGCCAGCGCTGCCTAAGATCACAGGAGGCGGTTGCCAACCAGCCGAACTATCTCCCGTCCGCTCGCGATGGGGCGCGGTCGTCGCCGCTCTGACTGGCGTGGTGCTGAAGCTTCTGCTGCCCCCGCGCTCAGCCGCGATCAGCACCAGCCAGAGTTTCTGGAAACATGACGGATCAACTCCCCCATAGGAGGACTGGATGAATCGACACACAGCGCGTCGGCGGTGGCTGATGCCATAGCTGGCGCCGCTCGCCTTCAGCGCTCTGTACCTGGTCGAGCTCTGGCGCGAGGGAGTCTTCATAGACCAACTCATGCTGCTCACCCAGATCGTCTTCGCGGCGCCATTGGAGGTTGCCGGCACGGTGTTGCTGATGGTGCTGGAGCAGGAACCCCGCCGCCAAGCGGTGACTGAGGCGCTGCGCTGCTGGGTGCCCTGGACGCTGCGCGTGCTGCTACTGTCCATCGTCGCTGTCCTCGGTGGACGTGTTCGAACCAGAACGCAACCACCAGCAGATCGCGCTTGGGCTGTTCATGCATAACCTGCCCGCGCTGGGGCTGCTGGCGGTCACCGTGATCGCCTGGCGCTGGCCATGGGTAGGCGCCGTCGGCCTGGCCGCATTCGCCAGCTGGTGGCTGGCGCTGTTCGGCAGTAGCGGGTTCTTGCCCTCGGTGTTCCTGTTGCTAGCCGTGCTGCCGCTCACCGTCGCGTCACTATTCCTCGTGAGTTGGTGGCTGCTGGCAGCGCAACGCGAGCGGCAGGCCTGCGGGCAGCGTCAGTAAGGTTGTTATCCACTGGATGCGCGCACAATTTTGGCAACACGCTGCCTCGCTAAACACCATTACAGATGTATCCGTCGCGCGGCTCCGTTCGTTCACCGCGGAGCACCGT
>JAFAPL010000601.1 GCA_019247135.1 Chloroflexota bacterium
GCAGCAGCCTCGTCGGACTGATGCTGCAGGGAGATAGCGAGCACGAACGGCCGGTCGCCCTGCTCGACGATGCTCACGTCGTTTCTGACGCCGGGCAGAATGCCGTTGACATGCTCGAGCACCGGTCTGGGCATGAGACTCCGACCCATGAAGTCGAGCTCGGGCTGCGTCATCTGACCTCGGCAGCGGAGGATGCGAAGCATCTCCTGGTTGGACGACGGGTCTGGAAGCAGCGTTCGCTCGTAGAGCTGCTGGAACATGCGCGCCATGTCACCCGTCGTGGTCACGTTATTCAGGTCTGGCGGCGCGGTCAAATCCATGAATGCCCGACGCAGCTGCGTGCCGTCGAAACCCATTTGCCGCATCGTTCTGTTGACGTTTTCGGTGCCGACCAACTTGATCAGCATGTTACCGCCAGTGTTGTCGCTGTAGACTAGTGTCGTCTGAAGTAACTGAGTAATTGTCACATTGACGCCGGGGTGCAGTTGCAGCACTCCCGTGCCCCCGACGATCTTGTCCTGTGTTACGGTCTGCCTCTCATCGAGCTTGATCTTGCCCTCGTTCGCCTGCTTCATGACCTCGATCATGAGCGGCACCTTGATCGTGCTAGCCGCTGAGACCGTGGTCGTCGGGTTTAGCTCGACTCGCTCCGGCCCGGCGAGGTTGACAAAGACTGCGGATGCGTCTTGCGGCAAGTCACGAAAGATGCCTTGCACGTTCGACTCGAGCGTACCGTCCGCCGTCCTTGAGACCTGCGTCGCGGGAGCACTTGCCCCGACGTCCGAGCCGCATTGCGGGGATATCCCATCGGCCGGCAAGGCGCTCGCGCTGACCGTCCCCGGCCGGCCCACGGCCCCGCTCAGCGTCGCGAGGCCGCCAGCGGCCAGGGTGCCACCAACCAGCAATGCCAGGGCCAGCCACCTGACCCAGGGACGCGCGACAAACGACGTCCGGGCGACGCTCGAACGGCGCGTTGTTGACCGACCAGGTCCGAGGGCGCTGTCCAAGGCCTGGATCAGTCGCCCGAGGTCGTACTCCCACCGCGCGTCGCTCAGCTCGATGGCGTTGCGCCTCGTCAAGGGTCGGAGCTCTGCAGGTAGGTCGGTCTCGCGCGGCATCGCCGCTCCCTGGACCAGGACAGGAATGACGCGGATGTTCCGCGCAAGTGCCGTGGCAACCTCGAGCCGAATCCAGTCGTTGGGCTTATCCAAGCGGCGCGTCCCCTGGTCGTCGCTGCTTTTGAGCCAGTGACTGCCAATCAGCGCCAGGAGCACATCGCACGACGTCACAGCCCGTTCGATGGCTTCGACGAAGTCCATGCCAGGCGCGATATTGTCGATGTCCATGAAGACCTGGCCACGGCCGAAGTGGCCACGAAGGCCGTCCAAGAGATGGCCAGCATGACCAGCGCTGTCTTCGCGGCGGTAGCTGATGAAGATACTAACCACACGTGCCACCGACAGGCTTAACTTGCACGATCTCGCACCAGGCGCGGGTAAGGCCCCGTACCCACTGAACGCTCGGCGCATCGCGCTTGGGTCGCGAAACGGGAGCAATCCGGTCGAGATTTGGTGGGCTCGGTCAGGTCGGGCGATGGCACAGGGAGCGGCGGCTGCGCATCTCGATGGCGATGCCGTCCAGCCAGTGGCAGAGTCCGTGTGGCTGTGGCCACGCGGCGCGGCGCGGCGCGGACCTGGGCGAACCACTGGCCCAAGCACTGCTCCAGGTCCGTGACCGAGACCTGGTGCAGGACACGATGGACCGTCGCTCCGCTGGGCCGCCAGGGCGGGTGAAGCCCAGCCGCTGCAGCCGCGCCCACCTGGCGTGCCGACCCCACCCTGCACCTGCCTGCTCGGTATCGGCTCCGCTGAGCGGGCTGCTGGATAGCCAGCTCATGCCACGGTCACCGCGCACCGGTTCCGCCACACGGTGGGCACGCAGCTCGCCGAAGGTGGCGCCCGCATCCAAACGATCATGGCCATACTGGGTCACCGCAGTGCGCAGATGTC
>JAFAPL010000608.1 GCA_019247135.1 Chloroflexota bacterium
TCTTTGGCCTGCTCGTGCCGCTCGGCGCCACCGTCATGACCTGGCGGACGGCGCGCATTCGCTCGCTCGACTCGGCGACCGGGTTGCTGTACATCGTGGCCGCGCTGGTGCTGGCGGGCGAGATCGCGGCGCGAGCGCTGTTTTTTCTCACTGGCGTGGCGACATGACCGCGATCGCCGCTGACCGCTATCCGCCAACCGCTACTCGCCATCGGTGTCCGTCAACCCCAGCGATCCGCCACGCGCTAACCGCTGACGGACGACCGTCGCGCAGCAGCCCCGGCGACGTCTGGTCGAGCTGACGGAAGGCGCCCCAGAAAGCCGCCGGCCGATGCTGCGACAGCTTGTAGACTGCTCGTGTGCCGGACCCGATCACGTATCTGCCCGATGCGGACGCGCTGCTGCTGCGCGCTCCTCACGCGCTGGTCGCTTTCGGTGGGTGGGTGGACGCGGGCTCTGGCGGCACCGGCGGTGTCCGACACCTGATCAGCAGCATGCACGCCCGCAAGCTTGCGGAGATCGATCCCGAAGACTTCTACAGCTTCACGGATACGCGGCCACTGGTCGCCGTGACGGGGCCCGGCGAGCGCAGCGTGCACTGGCCCGGGGGCGAGTTCCACGGCGCAATCATCGAGCCGAGCAGCGATGCTGCGCACGACCTGCTGCTGTTCGTCGCGCCCGAGCCGAATCTGAAGTGGCGCGCGTTCGCGTCGCTCATGCTGGATGGGCTGCAGCATTTTGGCGTGCAGAGCGTCATCTGCATCGGCTCGATCTTCGGAGCCGTGCCGCACCGCGGCGAGGTGCGCATGACGGGTTGGGCCAACGAGCCGCGACTGCGCGAGGTGCTCGAGCGCAACAACGTGACGTTCACCAACTACGAGGGCCCGACCGGGTTCGTGACGGTGCTCCTGGCCGAGGCACAAACGCGCGGCCTGCCCGCGGCGGCCGTGTTTGGCTTCGCCCCGAACTACATCCAGGGTGTGCCGAATCCACGGGTGTCGCACGCGCTGTTGAAGATGTTTTCGAGCATGACGGGCATCCCGCTGCAGCTCGCCGAGCTGGATCGCGCGGGCCGATCGCTGACGCGCCAGGTCGATCGGCTGCTGGTCGATCAGCCCCAGTTGCGCGAGCAGGTCGAGCGCATGCTGAACATGATGAGCATGAGCGAGCCCGAATCGCGTGCCGAGGCGGAGCCCGAAAGCGAAGAGCAACGCGGCGGGCCAGCGCTGGACCCCAACGTGGAGCTGCCGAGTCCGCAAGCGGTCGTGAGCGAGCTGGAAGAGTTTCTCAAGCAGTTACGCCAGCAAGACCGCGGCCCAACCGACGGCGAAGGCCAGTGACCGCCCGTCCGCTCGCCTGCGGCCGCGAATTTAACAAACTCTCAACCGCTTGTTCTACCACGTGACGCCCCACGTGACGGTCCACGTGACGCTCTGAGATTACGCTCAGACGCATATGAAAAAGCGCGCGGCGGCGGCGACGGGCGATGAGGGGTGCAGCGGTACAGGCCGGTGATGGCGTAGATGGCGTGGCCGTTCGGACTGCAGCGCCTCGGCGTGGCGGCCGGCGCGACTGGCGCGGTCGCCGCGGGCGCGGTGGGGTATCTGCTGCGCCGACCGCTGCCCGCGCTCGACGGAGAGCTGCGCTTCAAAGGCCTGAACGCGGCTGTCGAGGTGGTGCGTGACCGCTGGGGCATCCCCCACATCAGCGCACCCGACGTTGCCGACGCGTTTTTCGCCCAGGGCGTCTGCCACGCGCAGGACCGGCTCTGGCAGATGGACCTCACGCGCCGCACCGCCACGGGCCGACTGGCCGAGGTGTTCGGCGCCGCCGCGCTGGACGTCGACCGTTTTTACCGTCGGCTCGGCCTGAACCGCGCCGCTCAGGCGGAGTGGGACACGGCGGACCAGCAGCTCAAAGACGTGTTGCGCGCCTACGCGGCCGGTGTCAACGCGTATCTGGAGGGCATCGTCGGCTCCGGCAAGCTGCCGATCGAGTTCGTGCTGGCCCGGTACACGCCTGAACCATGGCACCCGGTAGACACGCTGGCCTTCGCTCGGCTGCTCGCGTTTTCGCTCTCGCCGAACTGGGAAAGCGAGCTGATCCGCTCGCGCATGATCGCCAAGCTCGGATACGCCGTCGCCTCGAGCCTGGAGCCGGATGTCTGGCAGCCGGAGACCAGCGCGTTGCCGCGGCTCGCGGACTGGGGGCCGGCCGAGATGCCCGAGGCCGGGTCGCTGCCGCCAGTGGCGCTGGGTGGCGGACCCGGCGCGAGCAACGGCTGGGTCGTCTCGGGCGCGCGATCGAGCACCGGCAAACCACTGCTGGCCAACGACCCGCACCTGTTCCCGCGTCTGCCGAGCGTGTTCTACGAAGTCCATGTGATGGCCGGGGGTGAGCTGAACGTGGCGGGTGCGAGTGCGCCGGGGGCACCGGGGGTGCTGATCGGGCACAACCGCCACATCGCCTGGGGCGTGACGGCCAGCATGGCTGACGTGCAGGACCTGTATGTCGAGCGTCTGGATCCAGGCGACTCGCGGCGGACGGAGTTCGCCGGCCATTGGGAGGCGGGCACGCTGGTGCGTGAGGTGATCGCGGTGAAGCACCGCCCGCAACCGTGGGTGGAGGAGGTGCTGATCTCGCGTCGGCACGGTCCACTCATCACGCCGACTCCGAGCTTGCAGGATGAGCATCGACCGCTCGCGTTACGGTCGATGGTGCTGGAGGCACCGAGCGCGGCCGCGGCGGTGCTGGAGATCAATCGCGCGACGGATTGGGACGAGTTTCGTCAGGCGGCGAGCCGCTGGGGCACGCCGGTGATGAACCTGCTGTACGCGGATGCTGATGGCAACATCGGCTATCAACTGGTCGGCCACGTGCCGATTCGTGCGCGGGGCGAGGGACTGGTGCCCTCGCCGGGCTGGAGTGGCGAGTACGAATGGACCGCGCGGATCGGGTTCGACGAGCTGCCGCGGGCGTTCAATCCGCCCGACGGACTGTGGGCGAATGCGAACCAGAACGTCGCCGGAGGGAATCGGCATTTTTTCACGCGCGAATTCATCGACCCGGCGCGCTATCAACGCATCCGACAGGTGCTCGAGAGTAAGCAGCGCCACTCGGCGGTGGATTTCGGCGCGCTCCAGGCGGACGAGGTCAGCCTGCCCGGGCGGCGCGTCGCCGCGGCGCTGGCGCGCCACCTGCAGCCGGCGAACAGGCGCGAGGCGGCCGCGCTGGAGGAGCTGCGGAGTTGGGACGGGCGAGTCGGGGCGGACTCGGCGGCGGCCGCGATCTACGAGGTGTTTCGGAACGAGCTGATGCGGGCGCGGTACGCGGCGATGCTGGGTGATCTGATGCCGGCGGCGCTGGGGGTGGGGCCGCACCCGCTCCTGGGTGCTGCTACTTCTCACTACTTCTTACAAACAAGCCGCGTACTGGAGTTCGTCGAACGCTTGCCTACTGACCCTGCCGTCTATCGCGCTTTCCAGACCAGCGTGCGCTGGCTCGCGCGGCGGCTCGGTCATAACGTGCACGCCTGGCACTGGGGCCGCCTGCACCCGCTCCACCTGGAGCACGCACTCTCGCTCAGAAAGCCGCTCGGCATGTTGTTCGATGTCCAGAGCTTCCCGTGGAGTGGGGACCTGGAGACGGTCCGCGCCGGCGGGCACCGGCCCGGACAGCTCGAGGCCGGCGGACCCATCTCCGCCTATCGGTTCATCGCCGATTGTTCCGATTGGGACCACAGCCTTTCCTGCATCCCGGGTGGACAGAGCGGCCAACGCGGCTCGCCCCATTACGCGGACCAGGTCGACGCCTGGCGCCGCGTCGCCTACCATCCGCTCTCGTTCACCCGGCCCGCCATCGCGCGCAACACGCGACACAAGATGCGCCTGCTGCCGGATTCGTAGCTCACCCTCGGAACCGTCGGAAATGAGCGCCGGCCCGGCGGCGTGGGTCTGAGACTCGCGCCAAACGGCGACGGTGTCATGTCGCGCGCTTGACAATCCGCGACTTGTCGCTATGCTGGGCGACCCGGTGGGCGTGGGGCTCCGCCCGCCGGTTTCGACTCTTCTGGGGAGCGAGCATGCACACCAGCTCGGAACTGCTCAACCGTGGTGCGCGCACCATCGTGGCCGGCGTCCTCCTGCTCGCCCTGCTCGCCGGAGCCGTCGTCTCCACAACGCCGACGCGAGCGGACAATGCGCCGATGCAGCCGACTACCGCCGGCCTCGTGCCGGGTGTACCCGGCACGACGGTCCGGATGGCGGCTGAAAAAGTCGACATTCACGTCGTGGAGCGCGACAACGCCATACATGCGCTGGTGACGGCCAGTTTCGACATGTTCAACCCGCGGGCCGACAGTTTCGGTTACCACCGGATTCCCGAAATTCATTGGGACGTACGTGGTGCCCGGCGGATTCGCTGGATTCGATGCGGCGGATTTTTCCAATTTTCAGGCATCAAGGGGTGAAACCGTTTTTCAGCCCACACTCCAGACGGTGAAGCTACAGCCGGACTCCATTTTCAATGGTGACTGGTATGTCTGGCAGATGGAGTATCCAGGCAACAAGACCACCAACGTACAGGTGGCGTACGATCAGATAATTTCGCCTGAAATCAACGGCTACTCGTACATAAGCTACATCCTGCACACTGGCATGTTGTGGGATGGCACCATCGGCGACGCGACCGTCACGATGTCGACCGATACTGGCGGTGCATTTTTATTGGCGTCTGCGGAGGAAGCCAAACAATCCGTCAGCAGTCAGATTCAACCGGCGCCGGACAGTCTGCCAAATAATGGACTTCCCACCTCGAGTGCGCCAAATCAAGTCAGCTGGCGCCTGACGGACTTCAAACCCTCGTTTGATCCGTTCGTCTTCTACGTGCCGTCTGACGCATGGCGGCGCCTCAGCGGCGCAGAGGCACGGCTGGGAGCCGGTTCCGCTTCGGCCGACGATTACGCGGCGGGTGTCCAGGCGTATTTTGACTCGCGTGGCCGTTTGCCGGGTGGACTACCGTCCCTTGTCCGGCACCGGGCGCCACAGGCGCTGAGCGATCGTCTCGACGAAGCGGCCGGTTGGGCCAACCAGGCGGTCAATCTCGACCCGAATAATCCAGCCGCGGCCAGGCTCTGGCGGATGTGCAATACGTCCACGAAGCGCGCGGAGTTATGTTTTTGAACTGTCGGCCTCAGGTCGCGGCCGCGACGTATCAGCAGGCGATCGACCTGGGCTCGGCCTCCGCGCCGGCAAAGCTCGACGCCCTGAACCAGGAGGTCCGGGGCGCCGTCGATATGGCGAACGGAGGTGGCTTCCCGGCCTGTTCCAGCGACCTCAACCAGCCGGCGGCGGAGGCCGCCGCCCCCGGCACACTCAGCGATTCAGTCCGCAGCGAAATTCTGGACGCGATCACCCGTGCCAACCAGGCCTGGAAAGACACCACGTTCAACCTCAACACGAGCGAGCTGGATGGCCAGGTCGCGGGAGACCTGCTCAAAGCCGACCAGGACGAAATCCAGCAATTACGCAACGCGGGCCAGAGACGCACGAACACGAATACCGATTTTCAGGTGCTGGACGTCACGCTGGACGCACCCGGACATGCGATCGTGCACACGCGTGAGACGTGGTCGGCGGTCACTACCGCGATGGCAACCGGACGCGTTGTCCAGCAGGTCGCACCGACGACGTATACGGAGACGTACGTCGTCGCGTTCCAGAACGGTGGCTGGATTGTGACGCGGAATGACGTCTGAACCTGGACGCGGGACGGTGTAACAGGTCGAGTCGAGCGTTGATCCGGGGTGAGGCTGAGGTTGTGAAGCCGGCGCGCCCTGGTCCGTTGGACGCGTGATGCGGACGTAGCGTGCCTTGATGCCGCTGTGATTCGAGCCACGCGGACAATCCTGGACGTGCTCGGCCCAGCAGGCATGGACCCGGCGGGGTTACGGCGCGTCGCCCCGCTGCATGACGAGGTACTCGACCCGAGCGTGGATCGACCTCAGGTCGGCGACGTCCCCGAGATGGTCCACGAAGACGGCCAGGCGCGCGTCCTGCGCGGCGACAGCGGTCGGCTCACCACCTCGCACCTCGCGCCCGGCGCCGGCGCGAACCTGATCGTGACCTCGCCGCCGTATGCGCTCGGCGTCGACTACGGGGACACCGCGTACGCCGACGATCAGCCGTACACGCAGTACTTGCGATGGGTGGAAACGTGGGCCAGCACGCTGCTGCGCATCAGCGCGCCGGATGGACGCGCGTGCATCAACATCCCACTCGACTCGAACAAGGGCGGCAAGCGCGCCATCTATGCCGATTACTTGCGCATCTTCCAGGACGTCGGCTGGACGTATCAAACGAGCATCGTCTGGAACGAGCAGAACATCAGCCGCCGCACGGCCTGGGGCTCCTGGCTATCGCCGTCGGCGCCGTTCGTGACGGCCCCGGTCGAGATGATCGCGGTCTTCTATAAGGAGAGGTTTCGGCGGCCGGCGCGAGACGGCCGACGGGGCGATATCACGCGCGAAGAATTTCTCGCCTGGACGCTCGGCGTGTGGACATTCGGGGGTGCGAATCCGCGCCGGGTTGGCCATCCGGCGCCGTTTCCAGAGGAGCTGCCGCGGCGGCTGATCAAGATCTATAGCTATCCGGACGACCTCGTGCTCGACCCGTTCTGCGGGTCGGGAACGACGCTGGTCGCGGCTCGACGGCTGGGTCGGCGCGCGTGCGGGGTGGAGATCAATGACGTGTTTTGTGAGCTGACGGTGCGCAACCTGCAGACGGTCGAGCTAGCAGCGGCTTCGTAGTACCGCGAGAGGTGGCGGCTGGCTCACAGGCACGGCGACATGGCGGCCGCCTCGCTGGTGCACCCGCGACGGCGCGACAAAACGGCCTGGGCGCAGGCACGCACACGCCGAAGGGCTACATGTTGCTGACGAACGCCCCCGCTTCGCGCGGCAGGGCGATGCTCGTGCGGCACGTCGCGCACTCGCCGATAAAGCCTTCCGCCGTCGCCTGCACCTCGAGGTGGTGTCCTCTCTGGCATACCCAGCCGCGGATGCGCGCGGGCCGGCCATGCACGAGCGCGTACTCGGGCACGTCGTGCCGCACCAGGCTGCCCGCGCCGACCAGTGCCCACCGACCGATCCTCACGCCCGTGATCACCACGGTGCTGGCGCCCACTGAGGCGCCGTCCTCGACGACGATGCGGCCCAGCTCCCAGTCGTCGGTCGACTTGAGCGACATATCGGGGTTGACCGCGCGCGGCAGCAGGTCGTTCGTGAAGCAGACCTGAGGACCGATGAAGACGCCGTCGCCGGCGGTCAGGCCTTCGTATAGGAGTGCCTGGTTCTGGACTTTGCAGTTGCGACCGAGTCGAACCCCCACGCCGACGTAGACTTCGGCGCCGATGATGCTGCCCGCGCCGATTTCGGCGTCCTCGCGAATATGCGCCTGGCGCCAGACCCGGACGCCCGGACCGAGGCGGGCACCTGGCGAGACTTCGGCGGTCGGATGGATAGAGAGGCTTTCCTTATTGGCCATGACACACGTGGCTAGAATTATCCGCGGCCGACGCCGCGGACACGCATGCGGCTACTGCTGACCGGCCTGACCCTACTCGTCTTCCTGGGCGCGCTCGCGTTCGCTGCGGTGATGGGTCTGTACGCGTACTACGCGCGCGACCTGCCCGACCCGGGCACGCTCTCGCATCGGCAGCTCTTTCAGACCGCCCGCATCCTCGATCGCAACGGCAACCTCATCCAGGACGTCAATGACCCATCCGGCGGCCGACGCACGCTGGTCAGCCTGTCAGACGTGCCCCAGGTCATGCGCGACGCGACCGTCGCGGCGGAAGACTCCTCCTTCTATCAGAACCCAGGCTTCGACGTCCGCGCAGTTATTCGCGCCACGTTTCAGTGGATTCGTAGCGGCTCGCCGCAGAGCGGTGCGTCCACAATCACACAGCAGCTCGTCAAAAACACTCTGCTCGGTCCGGAGCAAACAGCAGAGCGCAAGATCAAAGAGGCATTTCTGGCGATGGAGCTCACACGTCGTTACTCCAAGGACCAGATCCTCGAGATGTATCTGAATGAAATCTCGTACGGCAATCAGGCCTACGGTATCGAAGCCGCGTCGGAGACGTATTTCCACAAGCCCGCGAAGGATCTGACCCTGGCAGAGGCGTCGCTGCTGGCTGGACTCCCGCAGGCGCCTTCGTATTACGACCCGTACACGAATATGTCGGCGGCGAGAGAGCGTCAGGCGTATGTCCTGGACCAGATGGTGCGAACCGGAGCCATCTCCGAGTCAGATCGCGCCGCGGCAGCGGAGGCTCCAATTCAACTCGCGCCGGACGCGGGCGCTACCCCGCAGGAAGCGCCGCACTTCGTCAACTACGTGCGGCAGCTGGTCGAGGATCAGTTCGGAACCGAGGCGCTCTATCGCGAGGGACTGCAGATCACGACCTCGTTGGACCTGGACCTGCAGCACGCGGCGGAGCAGGCGGCACGCGCGCATATTGCCGATATCCGCGCACGCAATGCGACCAATGCCGCGCTGGTGGCCGTTCAGCCGAACACGGGCGAAGTGCTGGCGATGGTCGGCTCAATTGATTTCAACGACCCAAGTATCAACGGGCAGGTCAATGTTGCGTTGGCCTTACGACAGCCTGGTTCGACACTCAAGCCGTTTACCTATGTGACGGCGTTCGAGCGGGGATGGAATCCGGCGACGATGATGTGGGACATCCCTACGACATTTCCAGGCGGATACAAACCCAACGATTTCGACAACAAATTCCCCGGCCCGATGACCGTGCGCGACGCCCTGGCGCAGTCGCGCAACATTCCAGCGGTCGAAGCGCTCCAGTTCGTGGGTGTGCCGGACATGCTCGCGACCGCGCACCGCATGGGCATCGAGGATCTACGCGAGCCAGATCGGTACGGGCTGTCGGTGACGCTGGGTGGTGGCGAAGTCAAATTGCTCGACCTGACGTACGCGTACTCCGTGTTCGCCAATGGAGGCCGACAGGTCGGCGCCACCATAGCAGCGGATCGATACGAGAACGGTTTTCGAGATTTCGATCCCGCGGCGATTCGCAAGATCACTGACGCCAGCGGTAAGGTCCTGTATGAATACAAACCGCCGCAAGGCAGTCAGATCGTCGATCCGCGAGTCGTCTATCAGGTCACGTCCATTCTTTCCGACGACAAGGCGCGGCAACCGACGTACGGGGCAAACAGTCCGCTCGTGCTGGCCGGGCATCCGGCCGCGGTCAAGACAGGCACGACCGACGAGTACCGCGATTCCTGGGTGGTCGGCTACACGCCCGATCTGGTCACGGGCGTGTGGGTCGGCAACACCGACAATACTCCGATGAAAGACGTGCTCGGGGTCGCAGGTGCGGGACAGATCTGGCATGACTTCATGTCCTCGGCACTGCAAGGCACGCCTGCGCACCAGTTCGAAGCGCCGCAGGGCGTTGTGCAGGCGGAGGTGTGCGCACTTTCGGCGATGTTGCCGACGCAAGCATGCCGTGAGAGCACGCTGCCGATTCACGGCACCCGCAAGGACTTCTTCGTGCCCGGGGTGAACCTGCCAACCGATCAGGACAACTGGCACCAGCAGGTCGCCGTGTGCAAGGTCAACGGCAAGCGAGCCACACCCCTGGTGCCAGAGAACGCGCGGGAGCTGGCTGTGTTTGTAACGCTCCCACAGGCGTACCGAGCGTGGGGGACGGCAAACGGCTATCTCAGTCCGCCAACTCAGGATTGCAGTGACGTGTATCAAGGCGAGCGGATCGCGCAGATCACGTCACCTTCGGCTACCGACCGCATCGTCGTGGGGCAGACGCTGCAAATCGTCGGCTCCGCATACATCGATGATTTCTCTACGTACACGCTCGACGTCGCGGCTGGCGATAGTCCGACGCAGTGGACGAGCATCACCAATCAGCGCAAGCAGGCGGTCGATCGGGCGTTGCTCGGCGTCTGGAACACCGCGGGCCTGGCGCCCGGACGGTATCAGCTCAGGCTGCGTGTCTTCGACAGTTTTCTCAATACAGTCAGTAACCAGGACTCGCAGCCGCTCACCCTGACGCTGGTGGCGCCCGCGACGCCAACGCCCACGCCGCAGCCCGCGGCGACGCCGACGGCAGGTCGGCCGACACCGCCGCCGGGCACGCCGGGGACGCCAGTGACGCCGGGTGCCACGCTGCCCCGAACCGTGGTCGTGACGCCAACGCTACACGCGACACCACACCCTTGATCCAGAACTAACGAGATTCCAACACGCGAGTGTTTACACTCTCGGTGGAGTCTCCCGTACGTGCCGATCTATACCTATACCTGTACTGCCTGCAACGATGTGATCGAGAAGCGCCAGAGCTTCTCGGATCCGCCACTGACCACCTGCGAACAGTGCGGGGGTGCACTGCGTAAGGTGATCCATCCGGTTGGCATCGTGTTCAAAGGCAGCGGCTGGTACATCACGGACTCGCGCTCGTCGAGCTCGACGGCCTCGTCGTCGAACGGCTCGAGCACCTCGAGCTCCGACGGCTCGGGTTCGAAGAGCGAATCGGCCACGTCGACCTCCAGCGAATCGAAGCCCACGACATCCTCGACGTCCTCGAGCGAATCGAAGCCCACGACGCCGTCGAAGTCCTCGAGCGAATCGAAGTCCACGGACTAGCGGGGGGGCTAGCGCCCCTATGCGCGTGCTGCTGCAGCGGGTTACCGAGGCCCGGGTGGCCGTGGACGGAAAAACCGTTGGCGCGATCGGCACTGGTTGGCTAGCGCTGGCAGGCGTTGGCCACGGTGACACGACCACGATCGCGGATCAGGTCGCGGACAAGATCGCGAATCTGCGGGGTTTCGAAGACGAGCAGGGCAAGACGAACCGTTCGGTCCTGGATGTTGGCGGCTCGGTCCTCCTCGTCAGCCAGTTCACGTTGTTTGCGGACTTGAGTCGTGGGCGACGGCCGGGCTTTACGGCGGCTGCGCCACCTGAGGAGGCGAACGCACTGGTCGATTTCGTCGCTCAGGCGCTGCGCCAGCGCGGGCTGCACGTTGAGCAAGGGCAGTTCGGCGCGCACATGCAGGTCAGCCTGATCAATGACGGACCGTTCACGCTCTGGCTCGACATTTCGCCGCCGACCGCCAATTCCCGCGAGGCTTAACCAGGCCGTTCAGCGAATGTCCTGGCTGCGTGCGCTGGCCCTGGTCGCCCTTGGGCTCGCGGCGCTCGTCTGGTTGATCCCAGCAGCGCCGATGACGGGTGATGGCCAGCACTACATCGAGTTCGTCCGCAATGGCCTGCAGCACGGCGCGTCGAGCTGGCACGAGCGGCGATTACTGGGCCCGTTGATCGTGCGTGCGATGCCGATCGACGCGCAGCCAGGTTTTCTCGTCCTCACGCTCGCGTCCCTTGCCGCCACGGCCGTGCTGATGTGGCAATCCACAGGCAGCCTGCTGGCGATTCCGCTGCTGTTCGCGACGTGGGTGGCTGCACCGAACGTCCGCGAATACGGGCTGGTGGATCCGCTGGCCTGGGCGTTCGTGGCCGGTGTATGGCTGGCGACCGTGCGCAAGCAGTGGCTGCTGGCGGGGGCCATCGCAGCCATCGGCGTGGTAGCCAAAGAGGTGGTCGTCCTTGCCGCAATCGCCGCGGCCGCGGCCGCGTGGCAGCCGCGCAGACCATACGTCGCACTCGGTGTGGCCGCGCCAGCGGTGCTCATAGTCGGATTGCTGACCGTACTGTTTCCGGGCTCGGGGGGCGACGCACGCGCGTACGTGATGAAGTGGATTCAGGATGGTCTGGGTTCGCTTGGGCCTGCGCGCGTTGTGTTTTTGCTTTTTGCTTCGTACGGAGCGCTATGGCTGCTCGTCCCGCGCGGATTCATGATGTTGCCAGCGCATTTGAAGCGCGCGGGTCTTGTCTATCTCGTGGCGGCGATCATTTTGCCGCTCGTCGGGTCTCCTGAGCGCATGGAAGAAGCGATCTTTCCGCTGTTTGTTACCAGCGCAGTTCTCGCGACAAAAGACGACGTAAAAGTCGGCTGGATATTGGCGATCGGGAACATGCTATTTGTCGCGCGTATCGGTGGCAGCGCGGACATTCCGACGTTGCTCGCGTGGGCGGGACTGCTTGTTGCATGCTTGCTCGCGGCGCTCACGTACGTGGCCCCAAAACTGGTTTTGCGTACCGTGGCATCCTTATTGCGCTAAGTCACGACTCCTGAAGGCGAAATATCCCCGCACATTTCAGGAGCACATCA
>JAFAPL010000613.1 GCA_019247135.1 Chloroflexota bacterium
ATCACGCCCGGGTTTACCGCGTTCACGCGAATCCCGTACGGCGCCGCGACTTTCGCCAGACTCTTGGTGAGGGCGACCACGCCGGCTTTGCTGGCTGCATAATCCGCACCCGCCACTACCCCACCGACCTGTCCAGCGAGTGACGCGAGATTGACGATCGCACCGCCCCGCCCGTCGGAAATCATGGCTTCCACCGCCGCCTGCGAGCACAACAGCACGCCACGCAGGTTGATCGCCATCAGCGCGTCCCAACGCTCGGCCTGGATCTCCAACAGCGGTGTCTGCGCGAAGATGCCTGCGTTGTTGATCAGGACGTCGAGCTTGCCGAATTCCTTGATCGCGGCATTGACCGCCTGAACCGCTGAGCTCTTGTCGCGCACATCCAGGCGGAGCGCGAGCGCCCGACCGCCGTCGTTCCCGCGCAGTTCGGACGCGAGCGCCTCAACCAGGCTGGCTTGCAGGTCGGTGGCGACGATGGCCGCTCCTTCTGAGGCGAGACGCCGACACACCGCCTGACCGATCCCACCTGCCGCGCCGGTGACGAGCGCGATGCGGCCTTCGAAGCGTTGCATCAGCAGGGCCTCAGCAGGTCAGCGGTAGCGATAACTGATGCGTCCGCGCGTGAGGTCGTACGGGCTCATCTCCACGCGCACGCGGTCCCCCAGCAAAATGCGGATGCGGAATTTCCGCATCTTGCCGCCGGTATAGGCCAGTAGCTCGTGCCCGTTGTCGAGCTTGACCTTGAATTGGGTATTCGGCAGCGCGTCGACGACGGTTCCATCCATCTCGATCGCGTCATTTTTCGGCACGTTCGGATAGTAGCCTACGACGGCCGAAACGGACCCGAGTTGTCGTCGCGCAGCCGCGGTTCTCGCGGCGCCGGGTGGGAGGGTAGGTTAGCGGTAGCTGGTCCGCGCCGAGCGGCCTGGGCCGCGTTGTGACTCGAAGCAGTCGGAACAATAGACGGGCTTGTCGCCACGCGGCTGGAAGGGAACGCGTGCTTCGCCATTGCAGCTGGCGCAAGTAGTTACGAACATCTCACGCCGTGGCGCGGCTGCATACCCAGAGCTTGCATAACTGGTCGGGCCGAATGAGTTTGCGCGCTCGGCTTTACGCGCTGCACGGCAAGACGGACACCGGCTGGGCGGATTGTCGAAGCCACGACTGGCATAGAACTCTTGCTCACCACTGGTGAAGACGAATGTCGCATTACAATCGCGGCAGGTGAGGGTCTTGTCTGCGTACTGCACGCCGACTCCAGAGAAGAAGAAGTGGTGGAATTAACCCCAGTCGAACCGGTTGCGTCGGCGCCGTTTTGATGGCTCTCTGCAGAACGGATCGAGACCTGCGCTAGTATACGAACCCTCGTCAATCCCCAAAACCACAGCGTTTTTTATTGCCGGCAGTAATGCCTCCCATGACACGGCCTGGAAAACGCGGAGCTTTAAGACAACTTACGCAATCAGGTTTGCGCATGCCGCTACAAAACGGTTTGGGCGAGCTACTTACTCGACGCGAACGTAGTAGCTGTCGAAAATCACGGTCCTTGTCGCGATGGATATGCGGTTGCCGCGTCACTTGGAGAAGACAAAAACGCGCCGGTCGTGACGCCGCTGTAAGGCGGACCGGCCAATGTCGCCGGCCGGCGCAGGGCTAGACTCGGCCAGAGATGCCGCATATGAGATGCCATGCGCTGGCCGTTTCCGCGGTCGGCGCGCTATGGCTCGCTTCATCGGTGGCGATCCCCGTGGCTCGAGCGGACGGCAGTACGCACGTCGTCCAGCCAAACGAGACCTTGTGGCAGATCGCCGCCTCGGCGGGCACCGACGCAACCACGCTGATGCAACTGAACGGGCTCGACGACGCTGCACTGCTGCAGGTCGGGCAGACGCTCAAGCTGCCTTCGTCACCCGCCGCACGTGCGGCGACGCCCGTACCGACGACGTCGTCCGCATCCGCGCCCGCCGCGCGAGGCAGCTATACGGTCGTCGACGGTGACACGCTCTCGAGCATCGCGGATCAGTTCGGCACCAACAGCACCGCGCTCGCGCAGCTCAATGCGCTGCAAGATCCCGATCACCTGGCGATTGGAAGCGTGCTGAAGGTGCCGGGCGCGGCCACTACGCCAGCACCGACGTCGGCACCCATGGCGACAGCCGCGCCCGGGCGACCCGCGGCTGGCCACGACCACGTCGTCCAGCCTGGTGAGAACCTGAGCGACATCGCCGCGCAGGAGAGGGTGGAGCTGGGCTCGCTGATCCAATTCAACTCGGTCGATGACCCGGCGCTGATTCGGCCAGGGCAGGTGCTGGTGGTGCCCACGGCCTTGAGCCTGCAGGCGGCGAGCGTGCGGACCCCATCAGCGGCGCCCACACCAAAGCCGGCTGCCAGCACGCCCGCGCCGACCAGCACCCCCGCACCCACAAGCTCGCTCGCGCCGACGAGCTCGCCCGCGCCGACGAGCACGCCCCAGGCCCTCAGCCCCGCGCGTGCGGCGAGCCCACTCGCGGCCTCCGGCACGCCGCGGCCGTCGAGCACGCCCACGCCACAGCCGAGCGCCGCCAAACCGGCGGTCGTCGGAGCGCCGCCGCCCTCGAGCGCGCCGGCCGACGGCCTGGTCGGCCTGAGCATGAAACTGGTCGGCGATGCGTATGTCTGGGGCGGCGCCACGCCGTCTGGGTTCGACTGCTCGGGCCTGGTCTGGTACGTCGCGCGTCAGGCGAACAAGATCGTGAGCCGCGGCTTACAGGGCCAGTACAACGCGGGCCCGCACCCGAGCCGTGACGAGCTCCAGCCAGGCGACCTGGTGTTCTTCCAGAACACCTACGAGGCCGGGCTGTCGCACAACGGGGTGTACATCGGCAACGGCCAGTTCGTCCACGCGGCCAACGAGACGGCGGGTGTGAAAGTCTCCAGCCTGAGCTCACCGTACTGGTCGAGCCACTGGTTCGGCGCCACGCGCCTGCCCTAGCCAGAGCTTTTCGGCGCCAGCCAGCAGTATTGGCCGTCATGGGCTGGCGACAG
>JAFAPL010000614.1 GCA_019247135.1 Chloroflexota bacterium
TGTGGACCGCACTGGGTGCGCTGGCGGCTGGCCTCATGATCCCGACCACGGGCGTGTCGAGCTGCTTCCTGGCGGCGACCGCGGTGTTCGTCATCGCCGCCGTCCTGGGACTCGCGGTGCGAACGTCTCCGGTTCACTCCGACGCTCAAACAAGCCACCGCCGACCCAGCTTCGGCCAGGCGCTCGCAGCGGCGGCACGGCTCGTTTTTGATACACCAGAGGTCCGCACCCTGACGGTCGCGGCGGTGGTCTGCGAGATCTTCGGGTTCTCCTACCAGAGCGCGGTGCCGGTACTTGCTCGCGACGTGCTCGGCGCCGGCGCCGAAGGGCTGGGCACCCTGAATGCCGCGTCGTCATTGGGTGGTGCGGCGGCCGTGGTCGTGCTCTCGGTCCTGCCCGCCCGCGTGCCGCGCGAACGCGTGCTCGGCCTCGTGTTCCTGATGTACGGCGCGTCGATGATTGCCCTGGCGCCGAACACGAACCTCGCCGCCGCTGCCGCGGCGCTGTTCGCCATTGGTGCCTGCGCCGCATCGTTCGACGTCCTGCAACAGACGCTGATTCAGCTGGCGGTGCCGGAGGACCAGCGCGGGCGGGCGGTTGGCGTGTGGGTGCTGGGCATCGGTTCAGCTCCGCTCGGGAACCTCGAGATGGGCAGCCTGGTCGCCACGATCGGCGCGCCTCGCGCGCTGGCGCTCAACGGTGTGCTGGTGCTGGCCGGTGCCGGCTTGCTGATCGCGGCTGCGCCCGCGTATCGGCTCCGCTCGCGCGCCCGCGCGCGGACGCTCGCCGAGATCGACTGAACAAGGCGCAGGGACCTTCGCACGGACGGACTGACCCGTGCTCCGGCAGCACGGCGGCGTACGCTCTGGGATCTCGCCGAACACGTCCTTAGGACCCGTGCTCCTGCGGCGGCGGCGTGAACTCGGCGATGTGACGGAGCACTTGCTTCGCGTGTGTGCGGGCCCGAAGCTCTGACGCGGGGTGAAACGAATACAGTCTTATCGGTGAGCCGCGGGCCGGATCGATGGCGAGTCTATCTCGCGTTGTTGCTCGCGTCGGCCTTGTGGGGCTCGCTGTATGCCGCTGCCAAGCCGGCCGTCAACGCGACGGGACCGTTCCAGGTGACGTTGTGTCGGGTCGGGCTCGCGTTTCTTTTCCTGACGCCGATCGTGCTCGCCCGCCAGGGCCCCAGCGTGTTCGTTGACCTGCTCCGGCGTCACTGGCGCGGCATGCTGTTGCTCGGGCTACTCAATTTTGCACTGAGCCAGGTCCTCGCACTGTCTGCATTGGATTTTCTGCCGGCCTCCGTCGTCGGCCTGCTCAACAACACCCATCCGTTGTGGGTGGCGTTGGGCACCGCGGCATTGTTTCGCGCGCGCAGCCCGTGGCTGCTGCTCGGCGGGAGCCTCGTCGCGCTGGCGGGAGTCGTGCTCGTTTTTCTGCCGGGATTGGCGCTTGAAAACCTGAGCGGAACTGGCATTGCGCTGGCGCTGGCGGGCAGCGGAGTCATTGCACTCGGTACGGTCATCGGGCGCCGGGTGATGCCGGGTAACGATCCGTTGGCCGTCTCGGCGCTCGCGACGGGAATGGCCATCGTGCCGGTGGCGCTATTGACATTCACGAGTCGTGGACTGCAGCCGATCGTCGACGCTTCCGCCGACGTGAAGCTGTTGCTGGTCTACGTCGGAATCGGTTGCACGGCCATCAATTTCGTCTTGTGGTACTACGGTCTGAAATATCTCTCCGCTGCCGCGGCATCGGCGTTTCAGTATCTCATTCCGCCAGTTGCCGTGGCCATCGCCGTGGTGTTTCTGGGCGAGCAGCTCAGTACGACGCTGGTGCTCGGGACAGTGTGCATCGTGGTGGGCCTGGTGACGACGCAACTGGCCTCCATCCCGCGGGCTCGGTTGAGACATGCTGCGCGTGGAGCGCGATAATCATTTACAGTCAGCTTCCCGAGCGCATCTATGGCCATTGAGGATTTGAAGCTTGAATCACGTCCGCCGCTCACGGTGGAGGAGTTCGAAGCGCTTGCTCAGAGCGAGGGCTGGGACGAGGACGTGCGCGTCGAGTTGCTCGACGGCGAGGTCGTCTGGATGAGCCCGATCAACGACCCGCATATTGGCTGCGTCAACCGACTCACGCAGCTCTTCAGCCAACGGTACGGCGCGGAAGTGGCGCTGGTCTCGGTGCAGAACCCGATCCGCATCGAAGACTACGATGAGCCACAGCCTGACCTCGCGCTTCTAAAACCCCGGGCCGACTACTACGC
>JAFAPL010000011.1 GCA_019247135.1 Chloroflexota bacterium
ATGATGTGGGCGAGACACGGTGGACGGATTCGGCGTGGCTGCGCTACCAGTACGCAGACTCCGAACGACTGCGCATCCGCGCCGAGACGCACCAGCAGGTTGATTGCTCGCGGGTGCACGAGCGGCCGCGCGCTGCTGCTAGATGAGGCTGGTGGGGTTAGCCGGCGGCTAAGGCGGCGCGGGCTGGTGCTGTAGCTTTCAGATTCGTCAACCTTTGCAGGTTGATTGCTCGCGGGTGCACGGGCGGCCGCGCGCTGCTGCTAGATGAGGCTGGTGGGGTTAGCGGCGGCTGAGACGGTGCGGGGGTGGCGCTGTAGCTTCCGGATTCGTCAACGTTGCGGGTTGATTGCTCGCGGTGCACGAGCCAATAACTCAGGCGAGCAGTTGCTTCAGCAGGTCCTCGGCGACGGCGGGGTTCGCTTTGCCGCGGGTGGCCTTCATCACCTGGCCCTTGAGGAAGTTGATGGCGGTCGCCTTACCGCTCTTGTAGTCGGCGACTGCCGCCGGGTTGGCCTCGATCGCCTGGCGCACCGCTGACTCGAGCGCCGACGCGTCCGAGACTTGCGCCAGGCCCTCGGCGGTGACCACCGCGCGCGGGTCTTCTCCCTGCAGAACGCGCGGAAGGATCTGCCGTGCCGCGGCGATGTTGATTTCGGCCGAGTCGACCAGCCCGAGCAGAGCGGCCAGCCGAGGTGCGACCGTGGCGCCGTCGAGGGGCATATCGCGACGCAATCGGGCGACGTCGTTCAAAAGCCAGTTGGCTGCCTTTTTGGCATCCGCGCCCGCGGCGACAGTCGCCTCGAACAACTCGGCCGACGCGGTATCGGTCGACAGCAACTCGGCGTCGTACGCGCCGAGCCCGAACGCCTGGATGTACCGCAACCTTCGCGCGTCGGGCAGCTCGGGCAGCTTCGCTCGGAGCTCATCGAGCCAGGCCCGCTCGACGAACAATGGCGGAAGGTCAGGCTCGGGGAAATAGCGGTAGTCGTGCGCCGCCTCTTTCGAGCGCTGCGACACCGTCTGGCCGCGCTCTTCAACCCAGCCGCGCGTCTCCTGCTCGATGCGTTCGCCACGCTCGAGCGCCTCGGACTGGCGCACGATCTCGTACTCCAGTGCGCGCTCGACGGCGCGGAACGAATTCAGGTTTTTGATCTCGACCTTGGTCCCGAAACGTTCTTCGCCGACTGGCCGAAGCGAAACGTTCACGTCGCAGCGCAGTTGGCCCTTCTCCATGTCCGCATCACTGACGCCGAGTGTGCGCAAGATGGCGCGGAGCTTCCGCAGGTATGCGCGTGCTTCGGACGGGGTGCGTAGATCGGGCTGCGAGACCATCTCCATGAGCGGCACGCCCGAGCGGTTGTAATCGACCAGCGACCCACCCGGGACGTGGGTGAGCTTGCCGGTGTCTTCCTCGAGATGGACGCGCTCCAGACGAATCTTGCGCGTACCGGTCTCGGTCGTGGTGATCTCGAGCCACCCCCCTTTGACGAGCGGCAGATCGTACTGTGAGATCTGGTACCCCTTGACCAGGTCCGGGTACGGATAGTTCTTGCGGTCGAATTTCGTGGCCTCGGGAATTTCGGCATTCAAGGCGAGGCCCGTCAGCAGGGTGTATTCGACCGCCTGGCGGTTGATGACGGGCAGCACGCCGGGCATGCCGAAGCAGATCGGGCACACACGCGTGTTTGGCGGCGCTCCCGCGTAGTCGGACGGACAGCCGCAGAACATCTTGCTGCTTGTCGCAAGCTGGACGTGACACTCCAGGCCGACGACGGCCTCGTAGTTGTGCGTCGCGGATCGTGCCTCGTGAGTCGGTGCTGTCGATGTCATGCCGTCTGGAGAGCTATCGCTGGCCGGAGGGTGTGCCATTCGGTGGATTGCTCATAGGCGTGTGCAATCCGGAGCACGGTTGATTCGTCCAGTGCCTTGCCAATGATCTGCAGCCCGACCGGCAGGCCGCTGGCCATGCCCGCGGGGACGCTGATGCCAGGCAAGCCCGACAGGCTGGTCGGAATCGTGAACAGGTCATTCAGGTACATCGCGAGCGGGTCCTGCGTCTTGGAGCCAAGTGGAAAGGCGATGTTGGGGCTGGTTGGCGCGACCACCGCGTCATAGGTTTCGAAGACGCGGTCGAAGTCCTGCTTGATCAGCGTACGTACCTTCTGTGCTTTGAGGTAGTAGGCGTCGTAGTAACCCGACGAGAGCGCGTACGTGCCGAGAACAATGCGGCGTTTCACCTCGGGTCCGAAGCCGAGCCCGCGCGAGCGCTCATACACGTCCCACAAGCCGGCTCCGTTTTCGCGAATGGAAGTGCTGTACTTGACGCCGTCGTAGCGAGCCAGGTTCGCGCTGGCTTCGGCTGGCGCAATCAAGTAGTAGGTAGCAAGGCCGTATTGCGTGTGCGGCAGGCTGACCTCGCCAAGCTCGGCGCCAAGTGCTTCGAGCTGTTTGATCGCATCTTTGACTGCTTCTTCCACAGCGGGCTCGACGCCTTCGACGTTGAAATATTCGCGCGGTAAGGCGAGCTTGACGCCCTCGAGCGACGGCTCTTTCTGGAGTGCTGCCGTGTAATCGGGTACGGGCGCGTCGAGCGACGTCGAATCGCAGCAGTCGTAGCCGGCGATGACGTTCATTACCGTCGCGCAGTCTTCCACCGTGCGCGTAAAAGGACCGATCTGGTCCAGGGAAGATGCGAACGCGATCAGGCCATAACGGCTCACTCGACCATACGTCGGCTTGAAGCCGACCACCCCGCACAACGCTGCTGGCTGTCTGATCGATCCGCCCGTGTCCGTGCCCAACGCGAATGGCGCAAACTCAGCCGCGACGGCTGCGGCCGAGCCACCACTCGAACCGCCGGGAACACACCGCGGGTCCCACGGATTGCGGGTGGGGAAGAATCCAGAGTTTTCGGTCGACGAGCCCATGGCGAATTCGTCCATGTTCGCCTTGCCCAGCAGCATTGTCCCGGCTTCGGCCAATCGACGCGTGATGGTGCCGTCTTCGGCGGGCACAAAATGCTCGAGAATCTTCGAGCCCGCGGTCGTCCGGATGCCCTTCGTGACGAGCACGTCCTTGAGGATCACAGGCACGCCGAGCAACGGGGCGTCTTCGCCGCCGGCGATACGCGCGTCGGCGGCCCGCGCCTGCTGCTCCGCAGTCTCGCGGGTGATCGTCAGCAGTGATTCCACCGTGCGCGCATCGAGCGCCTCGATGCGGTCCAGGTGAGCGCGCGCGACTTCGAGGGCCGAGACTTCGCGCGCACGTAAGAGCTCGCGCAGCGCGGAAATCGTCAGTGACGTCAGCTCTGTCATGGCGAGGGCGTCAGTCGAGGACGGGTGGGACGAGGAACTGCTGCTCGCGCGTGGCGGGCGCGTTGCGCAGGATGTCTTCGACGGGCCAGGAGCGGCGCGGCACATCTTCACGCATGACGTTCCGCAGCGGGATCACCTGGGCGGTCGGTGGAATGGCCGAGGTGTCGAGCTCGCGCAAGGCCTGCATCGCGTCGAGGATGTGGCTGAGCTCAGCCGTGAGGCGCTCTATCTCTTCGTCTTCGAGTCCGAGTCTGGCCAGACGGGCGACGTGTTCGACGTCCTCACGCGAGATTGCCATGCTGTTCGCGCTGGAGTATAGGTCAGGTCGATTTGCGTCGAAGGATGTTGAGCGCGGTGCGTGCTTCGGGCACTCCCGTGATCTGCAGCATCGCCGCATACAGCAGCAGTGCGGCTGCGCTGGCGCCAACCACCGCGACCAGAGCACCAACCCGGTCTAAAACAGGCCACAGCACCAGAACGGCAGTGCCAGCAAGCGCCGCGGCGGGCACCACGCGCGCGAGAAATGGCACGAGAGCCGAACCGAGTCGCAATCCTGGCAGCGAGCGGCTCAGCAAGACGAGCAAGATCAACGCGTGACTGCTGTTTTGAATCGCGTTGGCTAGCGCGAGCCCAACGGCGCCCAGGACGCCGATCGTGCTCAGCGCTACCACCAGGTAGATGCCGACACAGACGACGCCCACCAGAACCGGTGTGCGCGCGTTCTGGCGCGCGTAGTAGGCGTTGATCAGGAGGTAATCCACGCCGGTGAGCGGCAGTTGAGGCAAATAGGCCAGAAAGATCGGCGCGGTGCGCTGCGTATCGGCGGCTTCGAAGGCGCCATGCTGAAACAGTAACGCGATCACCGGACCGGGAATCGCCGCGAGGATCGCGAGCGCCGGGAGCATGAGTAGCAGCACGAGCTTCAACCCGAACACGAGCGCCGCACGGTAATCCGTCACATCACCCTGGGCTGCCGCGTGGGCGTGGCGGGAAAGCGTCGGCAAAACGGCATACGAGACCGCCAGTCCGACGATGCCGAGCGGGAACTGAATCAATCGCGTCGCGTACTCCATCGAGGTCACGTTGCCGGCTGGGAGGTGACTGGCCAGGTTGCGATCGATCAACAAACCGAGCGTGGTCACGGTCAGGCCCGCGGCCACGATGCCTGCTACTTTCAGGATGCGGCGCACGCCTGGATCGGCCAGGTCGATGCGGGGGCGGTAGACCCGCCAGAACTCGATCAGCCCGCTGCCCTGGAGGCAGAACTGCGCCAGCGCGCCGATCACGAGCCCCACCGCGAGCGCGGTCACGCCGAGCGGGCGCGCCAGCAGCAGGATGGCGACGATGATGCCGGCGTTGTACGTGGCGGTCGCGAACGCGGGCAGGGTGAACCTGTTCTCGGCGTACAGCGCGCTCGTCAACACGCCCGCGAGACCCTGAAACACGACTGAGACCAGCGCGATACGCATGAGGTTGGCCGCGAGCTCGCGCTGATCGGACGACGAGAACCCGCTGCCGATGATGCCGATGAGCGGGTCGGCAGCCAGACCAAGGATCAGCGCGAGACCGGCGAACGCAAGGCCGGCGAGGCTGAACACGGCGCCGACAAGTCGCCAAAATTTTTCCCGATCGCTCGAGTACTGCACGAAAACGGGCACGAATGCGGCCGTGTTGACGGTCCCGACCAGGAGGTCGTAGAGCGTGTTGGGCAGGGCTCTCGCGATGACAAACGCGTCGGTGCTGGCCGTCGCGCCGAATACGTACGCGATAG
>JAFAPL010000195.1 GCA_019247135.1 Chloroflexota bacterium
ATCCGGTGGTTGGGATCTCGCGCTTCGGGTCCCCACCGACAGGGGCCTTTGGGCGCCAGCCGAGTGGTCTTGAGCGCACCGTCCTCGGCATCCAGTACGCAGCAGCCTGACTAAGTGGCCCCGTTACCGATCCGCCAGGCGGAGACCGACACGAGGTACGCGGAGATTAGGCCGCGTAGGCGAGCTGACTTGCGACAGCCCGATTGTTGTTGCCAGTTACGGCTTGCCAGCGGATTTACGAGGGAGCCGGCGTCCTCGACCTGCAATCTACGAGTCTTCCCCTCTGTCGAATCCAATCACCCCCAGGAAAATTATGACACTCCATTATACACGTGCCCGCGTCTCGAACAAGCGTTTCAGCGAGCGTACGCCTCCTTGATCGTCCGCTCGATCTCGCGCTTGGCGTCGCGCTCGGCAATCGCCGCCCGCTTGTCGTACTGCCGCTTGCCTTTGGCGAGCGCCAGCTCGAGCTTCAGCTTGCCGCGTTTGTCGTACAGCCGCAGCGGCACGAGCGTATTGCCACTTTCTTTTGCCTTCGTCGCCAGGCGCCCGATCTCGCGCGTGTGCAGCAAGAGTTTGCGCGGCCGCCGCGGCTCGTGGTTCCAGCGATTGCCCTGATCGAAGGGCGAGATGTGCGCGTTCCACAGCCAGATCTCACCCTTGTCCTCGCGCGCATACGCCTCGCGCAGATTGACATGGCCCGCGCGGATCGACTTCACCTCGGTGCCGTGCAATGCCAGTCCGGCTTCGACGGTCTCGAGGATGTGGTAGTCGTGCAGCGCCTGCCGATTGGTGACCAGCGTCGTCTCGCGCGGCTCGTGTGAGCCACCCGTCGACGGCTTGTGTGGTGCTTTTTGGGTCGCCCTGGCCATGGTCCGAGAAAGACCAACTGTACCGAACATCGCACACCATCGCAGCAGTTGACGCAGTCAACTAATTTATTGACAATGGCAACTATCTGCCATGACCCAGGTCGCCGACCCACAGCTCGACGAGCGCGTCGCCGAGGTGCGCCACTTCAATCGCTTCTACACGCGCCTGATCGGCCTGCTCCAGGATGGCTATCTCCATAGCTCCTATTCCCTGACTGAGGTGCGGGTCCTGTATGAGCTCGCCCACCACCAGCGCACCACCGCCGCCGAGCTGGCGCGCTGGCTGGACCTCGACCCCGGCTACCTCAGCCGCATGCTTGGCACCTTCCTCAAGCATGGCCTGCTCGAACGGACCCCGGCCCACGACGACCGGCGTCAGGTCTGGTTGTCCCTCAGCTCACGGGGGCGCGAAGTCTTCGCCCCGCTCGATGCTGCTTCGGCCGACCAGATCAGCAAGCTCCTCCAGGGCATGCGTGAGTCCGACCAGCAGCGCCTGGTCGCCGCCATGCACACGCTCGAAGCGACGCTCGGCGAGCGGCCGCCCACGCCCGATGCCTACGTCCTGCGCCAGCACCAACCTGGCGACATGGGCTGGGTCGTCCAGCGGCACGGGGTGCTGTACGCGCGCGAGTATGGGTTCGACGAACGTTTCGAAGCGCTCGTCGCGAGCATCGTCGCGAAGTTCATCGACCACCTCGACCCACAACGCGAGCGTTGCTGGATTGCTGAACGCGATGGTGAGCAGATCGGCTGCGTCTTTCTGGTGAAAGCCTCGGAAAAGATCGGCAAGCTACGCCTGTTCCTGGTCGAACCGGAGGCCCGCGGCCTCGGCGTCGGCACGCGCCTGGTCGACGAATGCCTGCGCTTTGCGCGCCAGGCGGGCTACGAAAAGGTGCGGCTGTGGACCCAGTCGAACCTGCTCGCCGCGCGTCGGATCTACGAGCGAGCTGGCTTTCGATGCATCAAAGCCGAGCCGCACCACAGCTGGGGTCAGGACCTCGTTTCCGAGACTTGGGAGCTCGGCTTCGGACGAATGGGCTAGAATCAGCCGCGTAAATTTGTACGCTGCGGCGTGCCTCTCATCTGGAGAGGCTGGCGCACATTTGGGAGGCTACGAATCGAAATGGTAATGAGTGGCGATCGGCAACAGATGACGATCCCCGCCATGCAAAAGCTGGCGCAGGATTACCGCAGGAACGCCCAACAATGCCAGGACATTGCCAACTTCCTCAAGAGCCCGCTTGCGACGATGTTCTGGCAGAGCCAGGCGGCCACCTCCTTCCGTGACAACATCAACGAGTACACCCGCGTGCTCAACAATTTCCAGGAGGCCTTTACCGGTCTCAGCACCGACGTGGACGCGCGCTGGCGCGCGCTCGAAGCTTCGGGCAACCGCTAGGTCGGCGAGGTCGGCCTCCGATGGTGAGCATGCCCGGGCTGGGCGATGCCGACGCATGCGACCGCGCAGCGGGCGACTGTGATCGCGCGGCTCAGCAACTGGACGGACCGATTCAGTCGCTGTCCAGTGTCCGCGGCACTGTGAGCTCAGGCTGGCAAGGCACGGCGGCCGACTCGCTCGGACAGTCCGTCCAGGACCGTCAGAAGACGTTGCGCCAGGCGCAGACTGATCTGCGCGGCGCCGCCTCGAGCCTGCGCGCGGCCGCGAGCCAGATCCGCGACGCCTATCGCGCCCAGCAACAACGGCAGGCACAGCAGCGTTCGTCAGCTGCCCTGTCGCACTGATCACGAAGGAGAACACATCCAACATGCCACAGATTCGAATGAGCGAAAGCGAGCTGCGCGACCTCAGCAGCAAGGTCCAGAAGCAGCAGCAGAACGTGTCGGACGTCACTCGGGCGGGGCAAACCGCGGTCAGCCAGGCCGGCTCGGAATGGCAGAGCTCGGCGTTCGAAACGTTCAAGGCACGCTGGCAGCAGGACAAGGGCGTATTTGATCGACTCGCGGCGGACCTCTCGGACTGGACCCGCAAGTTGAACGAGCACTCCACCGTCGCCGCGCGCGTCAATCGCCCCTTCAGGTAGTTCGTCTCACAGCCCTCTGCGCTGAGCACCGCAGCGGCCTAGTAACAGCGGGCACAAGCCCTTCACAGGGGGTCTTGCACCTGCGGCACTAGTGCGAGGGTCGCTCGCGGCGTGAGAGCTCGGCCGCGAGCTCCTCAGCTGTCGCGCTGTAGCGATCGAACGCTTCACGCAAGTGCTCGACCTGGTAGTGCGCGTAGATGCGTTTGGTCGTGTCCGGCGAGGCGTGCCCCAGAATGTCCTGCACTTCGGACAGGCTCGCCCCGCGATTGAGCAACGTGCTTGCCTTGGCGTGTCGAAAATGATGCGTCGTCGCCACGACGCCGGCCGCCGCCGCGTACTGCTTGACGATCTTCCAGACCGACTGTGGCGATAGCCGCCAGCGTTCGCCTCCGTGGCCGGCGCTCCGTCCGCGACGGTTGTCGTGGCGGAGAAAGAGCGGCGAGAGCGTGTCCCCGCGTGCCGCGAGGTACTCACGCATCGCCTCAGACGTCAACGAGTCGAAAAAGACGACGCGCTCTTTTTCGCCCTTGCCCGTGATGAGCGCGCGGTCGGCAACGCCATCCTGCACGTCGAGGCGGTTCAGACGAGCGACCTCCTCGCGCCGCATGCCCGTCGTGAAGAGGGTCAAAATCAGGGCGCGGTCGCGCAAAACTTCGAGTCGTCGCACGCCACGCCGCTCGGTCGGTGGCGGCACAGGCAGCGACAGAACATGCGTGACCAGCAGCGGCAAGCGCTGGTCGATACGCGGTGTCTTGTACCCCCCGCGGCCCATGACCTCGCTCACGTTCTCGCGCATTTGCTCATACGTCACGCCCGGCGGGAGCAAGCCCCGTCGCGCGATGTAGCGGACGAACGCGCGCAGCCCCGCGGCGTGCGTACCCACCGTCGCCCGCCGCTCGCGACCGTGCTGGCGGACGAGCCACGTGTAGAACTCCTCGAGCAGGTTCGGGCCCAGCGATTCGGGCTGCCAGCGTTCGAGTCGCTGCTTGCTCGCCAGGAACGTACGAAAGTGGACCAGGCCCGTCCTGTACGTGCTGTACGTCCGCGGTGATTTTCCGACCAGTGAGCTGAGGAATGCGTCTACGAGCTCGTCATAGCGGTCCGCGCCGGACTGCTCCACCTCGTAGATGCTATGGAGCGCCGCCGCCGCTGGCGGCGATTTCGCGCTACATACTCGCCACGTGCGCCATTGGCCGCGGACTGCTCACAATCTCGAGGCGGCCGTCGGCTGAAAACGCCAGATCCTCGACCGGACCCGCCACCGACAGGCGCGGCGACCGCGAGACTTCCTCAGACAGGGCCTCGCTGACCCACAGCTCGTCCAGCTCCAGTGTGTTCCGCACGACCGCGATTCGGGCATCGGCGCTGTGGCCGACCGAATGCAGCGCAACTTCCATGGCCTGACGGTCGGACTCGAGCGCGGGCGGAATCTTGATCGCCGCCAGTGCGTTGGCCGTGAGCCCGTTCATGTACATCTTCTGCCGATCCAGCTTTCCCAGCAGGCGCTCGGTCGTGAAGTCGGCGATACCGACGCCCAGGCCGTTGCCGTCCGACTCTTCGGTGATGTCCAGGACGGCGATGCGCTCGAAGTTCGGCACCGGCTCGCCGCCGATGCGTCGCCACATGCCGACCACGTTGTAGTCCATGCCGCTGCCCGACAGATTCTTGCCCAGCCAACCAACCACCAGCAGGTGCAGGTGATCGAATGGAACACGCGGCAGAAACTCGTTGGCGGCGCGCAGCAGCTCGCGATCGGCGCTCAGAAAATCCTGTGGCCTCACGCCGCGCACGATGGCGAGCTCGTGCGCCGCGTTCTCGACGAGCGCCACGCCAGCCACGACGTTGGCGCGTTCCAGCGACAACGCCGCCGCCGCGGGAATCGTCTCGCGCAGCCCGTGCGCGTGGGCCTGCTCGGCGCCTGCCTGCTTTCCCAGCCCGATCGCGGTCATCTTGCACAGGCCGCTCTCGATCTCGCCTCGGAAGGCGGTGTGCGCCTTCACACGATTGACCACGACCGTTGCGTCGGCGCCCGCGGCGTTGGCGTCGAAGTGCACACCCGCGCCACTCGGTAATTGGCCGAGTTGCACCGTGTCCATCGTGGCCCGTATGGGTGCCCCGACACTCTGCTCGGTGATGCCGTACTCGGCCAGCACGTGCCGCTGGCCCTCTGGAGTGGCGCCGCCGTGGCTGCCCATGGCCGGCACGACGAACGGCTCGCAGCCAAGCGCACGCACGTAGTCAACGACCGAACGTACGACGATCGGAATGGAGGCAATGCCACGGCTGCCCGCGGTGATCGCGACGGATGCGCCTGGAGGTAGTCGCTCCGCCAGGCCGGCCGCGTCGAGCGCCTCACGCACGGCGGCGGGTACGTCCGGAACGCGGTCGGTTGGAAGCGCCTGGTGGACCCTGAAGAAGCGCGGCAGCGGCAGCGTGGGATAAGCGATCACTCCGGCAGTGTAGGCAACCCTTCTCCTGCTCGCCTGATAGAGGTGATTGCGTCGCCTGTAGGTGCCGAGCTTCCTCGAGAGCAGCGCCGATGACAGAACGCCAGCTCTCACTGAAAGCACGACCTGCAGCAGGTCTTGCCAGTAGGTTTCAATCAGCTCCCACAGGGAGGCTGACGCCATGCGGAAACTTACCTTTGGCATGAACGTGAGCCTGGACGGCTACATCGCCGCGCCCGGCGACGCCCTCGGCTGGAGCCTGCCGAGCGACGAGCTGTTCCAGTGGTGGTCCGACCGGGTGGGGGCGACGGGCCTGGCGCTGTACGGGCGCAAACTGTGGCAGACGATGAGCTCCCACTGGCCGACCGCCGACCAGCAGCCTGGCGCCACACCGGCCCAGACCGAGTTCGCCCGCCGCTGGCGGGACATGCCGAAGGTGGTGTTCTCCTCGACGATCAGCGCGGTCGACTGGAACGCCCGCCTGGTCACC
>JAFAPL010000284.1 GCA_019247135.1 Chloroflexota bacterium
GTGTCGCGCCGATGTGTCAATTTTGAAAATTGAAGAACGAGCCAGCTGCTGTTCGTGCGTGCTGTGGCTGTCTCGGGCCGATGTGTCAATTTCTGAGAAGTTGAAGGACCTGCCAACTGCAGTTCGTGCGTGCTGGGGCTGTGTCGCGCCGATGTGTCAATTTTGAAAATTGAAGAACGAGCCAGCTGCAGTTCGTGCGTGCTGTCGGTGTCTCGGGCCGATGTGTCAATTTCTGAAAATTGAAGAACCTGCCAACTGCAGTTCGTGCGTGCTGTGGCTGTCTCGGGCCGATGTGTCAATTTTTGAAAATTGAAGAACGTGCCAGCTGCTGTTCGTGCGTGCTGTGGCTGTCTCGCGCCGATGTGTCATTTTTGAGAAGTTGAAGAACGTGCCAGCTGCAGGTTGTGCGTGCTGTGGCTGTCTCGCGCCGATTGTTCACTTTGAAAATTGAGTACTGGCGGGGCAGAGCGCTAGCCCGCAAGTGCTACGGAGTTGCGCTAGGCCACAGCCACAGGCTGGCGGGCAGCCAGGATCGGCTCCGGCAGGCCCAGGCGCTCGAGCACTTCTGGAGCGATCGCTCCCGTTTCGGGATCCCACTGGCGCAGCGCGTAGTACTCCGCCAGCATCTCCGCAAACGGTGGCACACTCCGCTCGCCCGTCCCGATCTCACGCGGCAGCTCAAGAATGCGCGGCGGCATCGTGTCATCCCACGGGCCCGAGCCACACGCCAGGTTGAAGAGCCGCTTCTGCAAGAAGATCCGCTCGCCCGTTTCCAGCAGCGAATCCAGCGAGACCTCATTCCCGGTGACGTAGCGATACCAGTTCCAGATATGCGTGGGCTTGATCCCACCAAAGAAGAGGAACTTGCAGCACTTCAAGCTGTCGAACCAGCTCATCAGGTTCTGGCCGATCATGACCAGCCGCGGCGTAGCCGCCGCATCCTGCCGGTGCACCGGCTCGTCATAGCCGAGGTCCGGCAGCGACACGGTTCGCTGGAACACGTGCGCAAAGCTCGACAGGTGGTCGGCGCCGCGATGACTCGTTGCGTACGCAACCGCGTTTGCGAAATACGCCCGCGGGTCGTGGGCCGGGAAATCGAGCCCACGAACGTGCACCGCGAAAGCCTCACCCCCGATCTGCCGCGCGACCCGCAGCGTGCCCTCTCCGAGCCTGGTCGCGAATTGACCTTCCCGCTCCCCGATGCGCCGCATGAGCTCGGTGGCGGCAGCGTGGTTGCCCCACGTGATGTCCAGGCCATCGGTTTCGCCAGGTTTGATGAGACCGCGCTCGTACGCCTCCATCGTGAAGCCAATGGTTGCGCCGGCTGAGATCGTGTCCATGCCCAACCGGTTACAGATCTCGTTCAGCTTCTGGACGGCTGGCAAATCGTCGATGAGCAGGTTCGAGCCATTCAGGCTGGTCGTCTCGTACTCGAGCCCGCCCTGCTCGATGCCGGCGTACGGCCCCTCGTTGACCTCGACCGTCCGGCCACAACCGATGATGCAATTGCCGCAGTAGTACCGGCCCGTCAAGATGCTTTCTTTCATCGCCGCGCCCGAGATCTTGTCGGGCGCTTCTGGCCAGTGGTCCTGCTGCCAGTTCTTGATCGGCCAGTTGCCCATCTTGTCGTGTGTGGGGATGCCGCCCGCGGTTCCGAGCGCGCCGAAGCCCTTGGAGGTGCTGACGATTTCTTTGCGCAGGTCCTTCAGGTAATCGTTCAAGCCGGGCTCGTCGGCGATTTTCACCGCGAGCGTGCCTTTGACCGCGACCGCCTTGAGATTCTTGGACCCCATCACGGCACCCAGGCCTGAACGGCCAACGGCACGACCGTCCTTGCCGTCGACCATGATCGCGGCGAATCGTACGAGGCGCTCGCCCGCGGGACCGATGCACGCCACCCCCGGCTCCTGGCCGCGCCGCGAGCCCGAGCCAATCTCGGCGCGTACGGTGTCGTGCGTTTCGAACGTGTCCTTGCCCCAGAGATGGCCGGCGTCGCGGAATTCGACCTGTTGATCGTGGATCCACACATAGACGGGCGCGTCGGCTTTGCCCCGAACGATGAGAGCGTCGTACCCGGCCTTCTTCAGGTCATTGGCCCAGTGGCCCCCACACTCGGCTTCTCCCCACACGCCCGTCAGAGGGCTGCGGGCGCACACTCCGAAGCGATTCGAGAGCGGGACCGCGGTGCCTGCGAATGGACCGGTGGCCCAGACCATCACGTTGTCGGGGCCGAGTGGGTCCGCGTTGTACGTCTGCTCCTCCCAGAGGAGGTGTGCACCCAGGCCGGTGCCGCCGAGCCAGCGGTCGGTCATTTCCTGAGTAAGCTCGCGGACCCGGTGCGTCCTGGTCGTGAGGTCAACATCGAGAATGGCGCCCATGTAGCCAGCTGGAGCCATAGCGGCGGAAGTGTACGGTTTCGGGCTGGTCGTCGGCAGTCGCCGGTCACCCGTCGGGGCGCTCAGTGTGGCAGCTCGAGCACGCCGTAGCCGAGCGCGACCCGCAGACTGAGCGGATTGCTATCCGGCGTCGTTTCGAACGCGAGCAACGCCGCTACACGTGCGCCCGGTGGGACGGTCGAGTCGAACGGGACGCGTCGCCTGGCCGCGGTGTTCACCGTGCGCGTGGCATCGATGTCGACCGCGTAGCTGCGGCCGCGATCATCCAGCAGCGTGAAGTCGGCCGCGGCGGGGCTCAGGGAATCGCTGCCCTGGTTGTCGATCTCCACGTCCACGACCGTGAAGGTGCCTGGAGGACCGGTGCGCCCGTTGCTGGAAAGATCCTGTGCGCGCTGGACGCTTTGCACGCTCACGTTCGTGGAGCCCAGCACGAGCGGCTGGCCGGCGACGGTCCGCGTGCCCGGCGCTGGGCCTGGCACCGGGGTGGCGACGTTTGCTCCGCCAGGTGTGCGAATCACCGATGACAACCCGAGTGGCAACGGCGCGGTGAAGTAGGCGTACACGCCGAGCCCAATGATCAACACGAACAAAAGGACGAACACCCACAGCGGCGTACGGCGCATGGAGGACGGATTGTAGCTATCGGCTGACGGCTGACAGCCGACTGCTGAGCACCACATTTGGCACGTTCAATGCGTCTTCGTTCGCTCCGCGAAGCAAACACAGAGCGCAGGTGCACCAGATGAGTATCGACACTCTTCGTGACGTCACCCACATCGTCGACAACCTGAGCCCCGAACAAACCGCCACACTCGACAGCCTGTCCGACCAGCTCCAGGGCTTCATGCGGACTCTCGTCGATCAGGGTGGCCCGGCCGCCCGTCGAGCCAAGAACTGGCTCAATGGCGTCTGGCTCGGCCATCCGCTGCACCCAGCGCTGACGGACGTGCCAATCGGCGCATGGTGGGCGGGCGCCGCGCTCGACCTGGTTGGCGCCAGGAGTGCCGCCGACGCCGCGATCACGGTCGGCGTCCTGACCGCCGTGCCGACCGCGCTCGCGGGCGCGGCCGATTGGAGCGACACTGAGGCCGAGCAGCGACGGACCGGTCTTGTGCACGCCCTGCTGAACTCCGTCGGTCTGACGTGCATGATCGGATCGTTGTTCGCGCGCCGCGGCGACCAGCGTGGCGTGGGTGTCGTCCTGTCCATGCTCGGGCTCGGCGTCACATCGTTTTCCGCGTGGCTTGGCGGCGAGCTGGTCTACAAGCAGGGCACGAATGTCTCGCGGAATGCCTTCGAGCCGCACCTCGATGAGTTCAAGCCCGTCATGCGCATGGACGAGCTGCAAGCCGACAAGCTGGTCGGCGCCGAGGTCGAGATCGAAGGCACCAAACTGCCAATCGTGCTGCTGAAGACGGGCCAGAACGTGCTTGCGCTCAGCGGCGTGTGCTCGCACTGGGGCGGGCCACTGGCCGAAGGCAAGATCGTCGATCACCAGTGCGTAGAGTGCCCCTGGCATGGCTCGACCTTCGACATGGCGGACGGGAGCGTGCGCCAGGGACCGGCGACTGTGCCGGCGCCCGTGTTCGAGACGCGCGTCCAGGGCGGCAACGTAGAGGTGCGCACGCGGCGCTGAGTCGACCGCGGATCAGTTCGGAATCACGCCGAACAGGACCCGGCGTTTGACGAGCAACCAGAGCAGCAACACAACGGCGCTCTGAAAGATCGGCGTGAACACCTCCTCAGAGGGTGTCCATGGCAGCGCCGCGACCATCGGCGCCAGGTTGTACACCAGCAGGATCAGGAAGAAATGGACGATGTAGCTGTATAGCGCCGCCTGGCCCAGGGGCAGCATCAGCCAGCCCAGCACTCGCTTGAGCGGGTACCAGAGATACGTCGCCGAGGTGTAAGCGACGATTGCCACCGACAGGAACGCCACCAATCGGGCCGGGCGCAGCGGGACCTTGAAAAAGCTCTCGTTCAGCACGTTCGGGTCGATGTCGAAGAAGCCGTTCTCCGCGCGCCAGGCCAGCGAAATCAGGCCGAGCGTTACCGCGATACCGAGCGCGACCATCACCACCCTCAATCGTCGAAAGGTCCGCAGCCACTCCGACCAGCGCTCGCGCGAGAACCCCAGAACATGTCCCGTGACAAAGAGGACCTGCCACGCCGCGATCGGGAAGTTTTCGCCGTGGCGGATGTACCAGGGGACCGACGCCTCCTCGGGGTAGATCTGGTAACCCAACCACCACAGCCAGGAGATCGCCAGCAGCCAGTAGGCATTCCCCGTGTATTCCAACAGCAGCAGCAGCGGGGCGACGAGGATCAACAGGGTGTATAGCGCCAGGATGTCGGTGCCGTGGTAGGTGTAATGCAGCGTCAGCGCGGCGACGGCGATCTCTTGCAAGCTGTCGATCCCGAGGCCGAAGTCGCGGCCGGTCCAGAGTGTCAGGTCCGTATACAGGTACAGGGCCGAGAAGATGAGCGTCAGCGCGACGGTCGCCAGATACAGCGTGCGAGCGCGTCTGAGGGCGTCCAGCATCGCGGGCGTCAGGCCAGAGCGCTGGGATTTGGCGTGGTACGCCTGGCCCATAACGAAGCCGCTGATGAAGATGAATCCTTCAGCGGCCGAGACATAGAAGCGGTTTCCACCGGTGATGGCGTACAGCCACGAGTCGCCTCCGAAATGGTCAACCACCATGGCAAAGATGCAGAAGCCGCGTAAGAGATCCAGCCGCAGGTCACGCCGATTGGCTGCATCGGCGGTGCGGTAGTAACTCCAGGCACGAATGCGTTCGAGTAGCGCATCGCCTAACGGCACGCTGGGTGCGCGCTGTGGGACGGGCGGAGCGACCGTCGCGCTACTCATCCTGGGTAGTATTGTGCGCCCTGAAGCTGTTACTGAACTGTTAAATGCGACCGGTCTGCGCCGCGACGAGGGTTGCGAAACGCATTCGTTACGCCGCTCTGTTCACTGGCGAACTTGCGGGAGGAGTTTGCCGACGGCGTCGACGAGGCGTTCGATGTCGGTACGCGTGTTGTAGCCCTGCACCGAGATGCGCAGGCAGGGCTGCTCGCCCCAGTGCGTCTGGGGAATTTCGACCCGGTATTCGTCCCAGAGGCGGCGCTTCAACTCGAGCGCGTCGCACGGCGGGAGTGGTAACACGGCCATCTGCGAAAACCAGCGCGCATCGTCCGGCACGAGTGGCTCAACTCCAGTGAGCTCGGCCATTTTGAAGCGGGCGAGCCGAACGAGCTCGTGGCACTCGGCTCGCACACCTGCCCAGTCGCGCTCCGCCTGGTATTGAATCGCCGCGGGTACGCTCAGCGCCGCTGCTGGATCGTGGGTGGCCTGGCGTTCGAGCTGATCGACAAACACAGAGTCGCCTGGCTCCTCGGGCCGCCAGCCCCAGCTGATGACCAGCGGCTCGATCAAGTCCTGAAGGTCCTTCCGGACGTAGAGAAAGCCAGCGCCTTTAGGAGACGAGAGCCACTTGTGGCAGTTGCCGCCGTAGAAGTCGATGCCGAGCGTATGCAGGTCGATCGGGACCTGGCCAGGCGCGTGCGCGCCGTCGATGACGGTCCAGATGCCGGCTTCGCGCGCGCGGGCGACCAGAGGCTCGATCGGCAAGATGATTGCGGTCGGCGAGGTGATGTGACTCAGGAACAGGACTCGGGTACGCGGGGTGACACCGGCCCAGATTGTCTCGACGACTTTCTGGGGATCACCGACGGGCGTGGGCAGCGCCTGGACGACTGGACGTGCGTCGCGATGCTCGGACACGAAGGTCCACGTGCGGCGGAGGGCGCCGTATTCGTGATCGGCGGTGAGAATCTCGTCGCCGGGCTCGAGCGGCAGCGAGCGCGCGACCACGTTGAGCGCGGTGGTGACGTTTGGGAAATAGACGATCTCGTCGGCATCGGCGCCGAGGTAGCTCGCGAGCGCCTGACGCGCATCGGCCATGAGCCCGCGCACGCGCCGACCGAGGAACTCGACGGGTTGGCGCTCGAGCTCACGTTGCAGCGTCTGATAACGCTCGAACACGGGTCGCGGACACGCGCCAAATGAACCGTGGTTCAAGAACGTGATGTTCGGATCGAGAAGAGACTCGGCGCGCAGCGTGAGGTGGCGCTGCTCCGCGGCATCGTCGTACGCCACCTCGCCGGCGGCTGCGGTTGTCACGCCAGGAGCGTACACGTACGCTCCCGCGTGATCGGCCCGCCAGGTTGACGTGCAACTTCAGCCAGGCCGCGTGTGTTCTGGAAACGATGACAGACGAGTCGACCGAGCGCCTGGCGGTGGACCTGGACGGGGCCTTCCCCGACCTGGTCCGCGCGTACCAGGACCGGCTGTATGGCTTCGCTCTGCGCCTGATGAACAGTCCACACGATGCCGAAGAGAGCATCCAGGACGCGTTCGTGCGAGCGTATCGGGCTCTCGAACGTTACCCCGTCGACCGGCGGCGCAGCTTGCAGGTGAGACCGTGGCTCTACCGCATCACGCTGAATGTCGTACGCAACCGCGTGCGCAGGCCGCGCATCGTGACCACCGACGTGGACGGACCGATCGGCCAATCGCTCGCGGCGAACCGCTCGGAGGAGCCGGAGGAGGTCGTTGAGCGTGCCGAACGACGTGATCGTCTCGCTCGCGCCATCAGCCATCTGCCCGAGCGATATGCGACCGCGGTCGTGCTGCGACACGTACAGGGCCTGTCGTACGCCGAAGCCGCCGAGGTGCTCGAACAGCCTGTCGGAACCACGAAATCAGACGTGCATCGAGGCGTGCGCATGCTGCGCGAGGTCCTCGAACGAGACCCGCGGGACGTCGCGGACGAGGAGGACATGCTGACCTATGCGTGAGCGTCAAGTACTCGAGGACCTGCGCGCTCTGGGTGGGGTTCGAGCACCGGCGGTTGTACTTCCGTCCGTGCTGGCTTCGCTTGAGCTTGTGGACTATTACGCATCGCTCGATACGCCACTCGGGCCTGTGTACGTGGCATGGAACAAGCGCGGCTTTTGCTCCGTGATGCGCAGTGCGACGGCTGAGGAATTTGAAAGCACGTTTGTGCGGCAGTTCGGCCGGCCGGTTCAGCGCGCGGCGACGCTGCCGCCCGATCACGATAGACGGTACGACCTGCGCGGCTTGACGGAGTTCGAGCGCGCGGTGCTGCTCAAGGCACTCGAGATTCCTCGTGGTCAGGTGCGGACGTATGGCTGGATCGCCGCGCAGATTGGCCGCCCGGCAGCGGTGCGCGCGGTCGGGACCGTGTTGCGCAAGAACCCCATCCCGGTGCTGATTCCGTGTCACCGCGTTGTGCGGAGCGACGGGCACATCGGGCAGTACGCGCTCGGCGGGAGCGAGGCGAAGCGGCACATCCTTGCCGCCGAGGGTGTCCGCGTAGACGACATCGCGCGCCTGGCCCGCGGCACCAACGCGGTGGCGATGTAGCCCAAGCATCTGTCCGTGCGGGCTGGCGCCGCGGCATGCCGAGGCATCGACTTCGGAACGTGACGGAGTGTCTGGAACAGAAAGCCGTCGCCTACGGTGGCGGGCTGCAGAGCAACGCGCGAAGGCGGTCGGCGACCACTTCGGCTTCGCCTGGTTCCAGCGTCTGCGGGTTCAGGGCGATGGCGTCCTCGCCCACGCTGCCGACCGCGATCGCTGGCGTGCCCCTCATGAGTGCGCGCACCAGTCCGTCACGGGTCCAGGCGCTCTCAGCCTGGAGGTGAACGATGCAGCGCGAATGCGGCTGGCCCGCCTCGCTGGGATAACCGCGTTCGACGTCGACGAAGGGCAGCTCGCTCAGCGTGTCGAGCCACATGCGCACGCTGTCTTCGTATTCCGTGAGGACCGCCGCCTCGTCCTGCGCGAGCGACCACTCCACCGCTGCCAGCAATCCGAGCATCTCTTCTTTGCCGACCTTCATCGGCCGGCCGATGCTGTGATTGGGGCTTCCGTTGGCGCGACAGCCGGCGATAATGGCGGCGCGGCCGAGCACGAGCCCGCTCGGCTGTGGTCCGCGCAGCCCCTTACCGCCACTGAAGACCGCGACGTCCGCGCCCAACTCCGCCGTGAAGTGCCACAGGCTGGACATCGGCGGGATCTGCGCCGCGGCGTCCACGATGACCGGGACGCCTTTCGCGTGCGCCATCGTGATCACGTCTGCTAAGGGCAGACTGGCGGACTCGTAGTGAGCCCCCGCGAAGTAGACCACCGCCGCGGCGCGCTCGTCGAGCGCGTGATCCAGCTCCCATGCCTGCGTCGAGTGGGCCATACCGATCTCGAGCAGGCGCGCGCCGACCTGGCGGATCGCGTGGTCGTAGCCGTTGCGGTGGGAGCGGTGGACAATCACGCCGTCTTTCTGGGGAGCTGTGTTTGGGAGGGCGGCTATGCCAGCGGGATCCGTGCCGACCATGCACGCCGCGGTCGCGAGCGCGATCCCGGCGGCCGCGCCGGACGAAACGTAGCAGGCCTCGTTGCGCGTGAGCTCCGCGATGCGCTCGCCGACGCGTTGCTGGAGCAGGTCGAGGTCGACGAAGGCTTGCGCCCCTTCTTGCATCGCTTGCATGACCGGCGGCGGCATGCGCGAGCCGCCCAGGCGAGTCAGCGTGGCGGCGGCGTTGACGATGCGCGGCACGCCCAGTGATTCGTAGCGCCCCATCTTCGCCCAGCATACGCCCCCATTAGGGGTACCCTACGGTCGTGCGCATCAGCGACGTTCAGACGTTTGTCCTGGGTACCCCGTGGCGAAATTTGACAATGGTCCGTGTCCGCACGGACGAGGGCCTGGAGGGCGTCGGCGAAGCACGCATGGTGGGCCACACCGACGCCCTGCTTGGGTATCTACAGGAGGGCGTCCCACGCCACGTGCTGGGCGCCGATCCGTTCAACACGGAGGATCTTGCTCGGCGACTCATGCGCGACGACTACGCGCGTATGGGCGAGATCGCCATGTCGGGTCTCGCGTGCCTCGAGGTAGCGTGCCTGGACATCAAGGGCAAAGCACTCGGCGTGCCCGTTCATCAGTTGCTCGGTGGCGCGGTACGAGATCGCATCAAGGCGTACGCCAACGGCTGGTACACGGTCGAACGGACACCCGAAGAGTTCGCGCGTCAGGCAAAGCTCGTGGTGGAGCGCGGCTACAAAGCGCTGAAGGTGGACCCGTTCGGGCCTGGCTATTACGAGCTGGAGCGCTCGGAGCGGATTCGGTCGATCTCGCTCATCGAGGCGATCCGCGCGACGGTAGGTCCCGAGGTCGACATCCTGGTTGAGATGCATGGCCGGTTCACGCCGGCCGAGGCGCTGCGTATTGCACACGAGCTGGAGCCGTTCGAGCCCGGATGGATCGAGGAGCCGGTTCCGCCCGAAAACCTGAAAGCACTGAAGAAGGTCGCCGAGCAGGTGCACATTCCGATCGCGACAGGCGAGCGGATCCACGTGCGCCACGAATACCGCGAGCTGCTGGAGCTCCAGGCTGCCGACATCATCCAGGTTGACATCACCCACTTTGGCGGACTTGGCGAGGTCAAGAAACTGGCGGGCTGGGCTGATGCGTACTACGTATTGGTGGCGCCACACAACGTGGGCGGCACGATTTCGACCGCGGCGGCGCTGCATCTGGATACGGCGACCGCGAACTTCAAGATTCAAGAGCACTTCAATGATTTCGCGGACGCGTGGATCAAGGAGGCAGCGCCGGGTCTGCCCGAGGTTGATCCGGCGGACGGGTGTTTTCCCGTACCGACCGCGCCCGGATTAGGCGTCACCTTGAACGAGGACTTCGTTCGTGAGCACCCGATGCAGAAGGTCGATTTCAACTTGTTTCGGGAAGGCTGGCAGCGGCGCGGCACCGACAAAGTGGCGGTCCACTGACTCGCAGGTGATTGGGCGCGCGCTCGCCGCGCTGCTGCTCGTCATTGCGGCGGGCGTACCTGCGCACGCTCAGTCGTCGTTGGACACGCGTCTGGGCATCGCTGAAGGTTTTCGGAACCCGGGTGCGATGGCTGACACCCACGCTGGCTGGGAGCGTTTGATCCTGCCGTGGGACGAAGTCCAGCCGGACGGCCCGGATGACTTCAGCCACCTTGGCATCACCATCTCGGGCGACCAGCTGCAGAGGGAACTCAATCGTGGTGAGCGCGTTGTTGGCCTGGTCGAGTTCACGCCCGGCTGGGCGGCGGCGAACCCGGACCAGGGGCGACGCTCGCCACCAAAGAACCTGGATCTACCGTTCGACGACCCGAACAACTACTGGGGCAAGTTCATCTCGCACGTGGTGAAGTACTACGCGGGCAAGATAGACGACTGGGTGATCTGGAATGAGCCGGAGTTTCACCCGGGCGACCCGGGCGCAGGCGGCAGCTTCACCTGGCTCGGTTCAGACGACCAGTTCGCACAACTGCTCAAAGTCGGCTACCTGGCGGCCAAGGCCGCCAACCCGAACGCCACCATTTCCTTCCCGGGTACGTCTTACTGGGTCGACCACGAGAGCGGGCGACCGCAGTTCTACGACCGCCTCCTCGGCATCCTGACCAACGATGGCGAGGCCGCGAAACACAACTACTACCACGACGTCGTCTCGGTCAACCTCTATCGCGCCCCCGACGACATCTTCCGCGTTCACTCGCTCTTCCAGGACATCGAGAAGCAGCACGGCATCGCCAGGCCAATCTGGCTCACTGAGACGAATGCCATGCCGTCAAACGACCCGAGCGTCGATTGCCAGCACACGGAATCAGGCATCGCAACGACGCTCGAGGAGCAGGCCGCGTACGGCATCCAGGCCCTCGCGATGGCAGGCGCGGCAGGCTACGAGCGGTACGAGATCTATCAGATGACTGACCAGAACGAGTGCTCAGAGCCCGCGCTCTGGGGTGTGACTCGAGACGACGGCAGCAAGCGACCCATCGAGGATGCGCTGCGCACTGCAATCACTCAGTTCTCTGGCTACACCGCGGTGCACTTCGTTCCCTACACGCGCGACACGCAGGACTGGCCGTCCTGGCCGGACGACCCGACGTCCCTGATGCCGGACTGGCAGGTGTACCAGGTCGCGTTCGACAAGCCCGGGAATCAGCGCGTCACGACGTTGTGGAACGGAGACGCCGACCAGTTGCGCGTGCGCGTGAAGAAGAATGGGTCGAGCGCGACGCTCATGGACCGCGCTGGCGATGCACAGCCGGCGCACGATAACCAGGGCTGGTGGGTGCTCGACCTGCCGGGCGCGACGGCGCACTACCCGAGCGATCCGCCGGGCTACCACTTCATCGGCGGCTCGCCGCTGCTGCTCATCGAGAACGGCGTCGACCCATCGACGCCGGTTGCGCCGCCCGCGTTGGGCGATCCAGGCAGCACGCCGCGGGAGTTCCAGCTGTTCCCGAGTCCGGCTCAGGGGCAGACGGTGCACCGCGGCGAGAGCGCCGGTTTCTACATCAGCACGCGCGGCTATGAAGGGTTCTCGGACCAGATCACGCTGTCGATCGGGGATTGGTATACGCAGCGCGTGCCGTCGCCGGCTGATGCCAGCACACTGCCGCTGAATGTCACATTCCCAGGTACCGTCTCACCCGGACAGGTTGCGCCAGTGCACATCGAGACGGTCGGTGCCGAAAACGGGATCTACTACATCGATATGCAGGCCAGCGCCGGCGATATGACGAAGACCGCGCAGCTTGCGCTGGTGGTCGACTAGCCCGCGATCCACGCCGTCTGCATGCGCAAGCGGCCGTCCGGATACAGCTCCAGACCCTGGACCTTCTTCGCGGCCGCAAGCTGGACGGAAGGGAAACCGTAGAAGATCTTGGCCGGGTCATCCAGCGCGTAGATCTTCTCTGCTTGACGTAACAGGTCCGTCCGCCTGGATTGGTCGCTGGTCGTGCGCTGTTGATCGAGCAGTTGATCGACCTGTGCGTTCGAGTAACTCATGTCATTGAATGGCCGACCCGTGTACACCTGGTCGTACACGTTGCCGTCGGGATCGATGCGGCCGCTCCAGGTGTACAGGATCATGCCTTTGTAGGAGTGGTCGACCTGTTGTTTCAGGATCTCGGCCGAGTCGAGCTGGGCCAGTTGTGGCTCAATGCCCGCCTTCTGTAACTGCGCCTGGATGAGCTGACCGAGCTGCGACTGTAAAGGGTCACCTGAGGGCAACAGGAACTCGAACGTGAGCGGGCCCTTGCCCATGTCGTCGATCAGCTTGCGTGCACCATCTGGATCAGGCGCTGGGAAGGGCTTGAAGGACGAGTCGAAGGCGAAGTGCGGCGGCGCGAGAGCGCCAAACCCGACACTTGCGCTGCCCAGATAGACCTTGTCGATGATCTCCTGGCGGTCAATCGCCATCGCGATCGCCTTGACCGCGCGTGCGTCCTGGAAGGGGAAGCCGGGTGCGCGGTTGATGCTCAGCCCGTACCAGGCCAGGCCTGGCGCTTGCTGGTAGCTCAGCCCGCTCTCCGTCTTGAGGATCGAGATGTCCTTACCTGCGACCGCGTTAGTCAGGTCAATGTTGCCGGTACGCAGGTTCGTGGTGCGTACGTCGCTATTGGCGATGGGCTTGACGATCAGCGTGTCGATATAGGGCTGCTTCGAACCCGCCTTGTCGCGGCCCCACCAGTTTGGATTCTTCTGGAGCGTCATGTGGTCGTCCTTGACGGACTCGGTCAGGATGAACGGGCCGGTGCCCGCTTTGAACGGCTTGCGGGTGAAGTCGTCACCTCCGGCTTCGACGATCGGACGCGAGAGCATCATGCTGGCGCGATCGACGAGCTGCGCGAGCAACGGGGAGAACGGCGCTTTGAGGTTGAGTCGGAGCGTGCTCGGATCGACCACCTCGACGCTATCGATGGACGCGAGCTCACCCGAGCGGGCTGAGTCCGGTGTGAGGCGATAACGGTCGAGGTTCCAGCGGGCGGATTCAGCATCGAACTGCGTGCCGTCGTGGTAGGTGACGTCCTTGCGCAGCTTGAACGTGACGGTCCTGGCGTCGGACGAGGTGTCCCAGGAGTGCGCGAGCCACGGAATGATGGTCCCGTCGGGTTGGACGCGCACGAGGGAGTCGTACATCTGGTAGTGAACATCGCGATCCACGAATGCACGCGAGCGGAGTGGGTCGAGGTCGATGACGTCGTTGGGCAGCCCGAGTGTCAGGGTTCCGCCCGGGCGAGGCGCGGCGCTGCTCGGTGCCACGGTCGCTGGCGCGCTGTTGGCGTTGGTCGGTGCCGCGGCGCCGCCGCTATTCGGCGCCGCTGATGTACATGCGCTCAATGTGAGTGCAACTGCGGACCCGAGCGCTACACGAAGCAGATCGCGACGCAACATGCTGCGCAGCGTACCCCTCGCGTTCGCGCGGCGTCGCCTGATGTGCTGCTATCCTGCGCGGCAGCCGCCATACCCCGCTGGAGGTGTCTCAGAGATGACGTCGATGTCGCGCTGTTTTGCCGGTGTGCTGACCGTCGGAGCGCTGGTCCTTTCCGCATGCCAGCCTGCCCCGGCCGCGGCTCCTACCTCGCCTCCGGCCGCCGCGACTACTGCACCCGCGGCAGCCAAACCCTCGCCCGCCGCGAGCCCCGCCACCGCCGCGAGCCCGGCCGCGAGCCCTGCGGCGAGCCCGGCCGCGAGTCCCGCCGCCAGTCCGGCTGCAAGCCCGGCAGCGAGTCCCGCCGCGAGTCCAAGCCCCGCGGCAGGTACCGGTGCGCAGCCGGCAGCGGCAGCCGCGCCATCGTCAGGCTGCCCGAATCAGCCCGCGGCCGCCGGGGCCAAGCAACTGCGCGTTGGTCTGGTAACGGACGTCGGAAAAGTGGACGACAAGAGCTTCAACCAGTCCGCGTGGGAAGGCGTCCAGTGCGCCCAACAAAACCTCGGACTGACCGACGTCAAGTTCATCGAAACAACCGACCCGAAGGACTACGGGACCAACATCGAGCAGTTCGCGCAGGACAACTACGATGTGATCATTACCGTTGGGTTCGGGCTCAGTGACGACACGATCACCCAGGCCAAGAAGTACCCCAACATCAAATTCATCGGCGTCGACCAGTTCCAGGCTGAAACGCTCCCCAACCTCGCCGGCCTCGTCTTCGACGAAGACAAAGCCGGTTATCTGGCGGGCTATCTCGCCGGCTCGATCAGCAAATCCGGAACCGTGGGCCAGGTCCTGGGCACGCCAATTGTTCCGCCCGTCGAGAAGTACGGCGTCGGCTACATCAATGGCGCGAAGGCGGCCAAATCGGACGTCAAGGTTCTGAGCGCGTGCCATCCAGGCGGTCTGGCCAAGGGCTTCACCGATCCTGAATGGGGCAATTCCACCGCCCAACAGATCATGAGCCAGAACGCGGACGTGATCTTCGCCGCCGGCGGCCAGACTGGGAACGGCGGCCTGCTCGCCATCGTGGACAAGGGCGGCTCGGTGTTGGGCATCGGCGTTGATACGGACCAGTTCCTGTCGTTGCCCGAAGCCAGGAGCATCCTGGTCTCCAGCGCCATGAAGCTGATCACGCCGGGCGTGTTCAGGATCGTCAAGAGCGTCCAGGACGGGACGTACCAGGGCGGCAACGTCACTGGTGAGGTTGGTCTGGCGCCGTTTCACGACCTGGCCTCGAGGGTGCCGGATACGGTGCAGCAGAGGATGACGCAGCTCACGAGCGACGTCGTCGCTGGTCGCACCAAGACTGGATTCACCGCGCCGACGGGTAACTGCCCCCAGGGCTGACCGCTCGCGGCTGACGGAGCGGACCCGTGCGAGCACTCTACTCGATCGCGATTCCGCTCCTCGCGGTGCTCACCGCCCTGGTCATCGGTGGCGTCGTCATCGCGGTCACCGGCGGCGATGTCCTGCTCGCCTACCGGGGCCTCTGGGAGGGCTCACTCGGCCGCCCCGCCTCGATCTCAGAGACGCTCGTCTGGGCGACTCCCTATATCTTTGGCGGCCTCGCCGTGGCGCTGGCGTTCAAGGCTGGGCTTTTCAACATCGGCGTCGAAGGCCAGATCGGGGTCGGCTCACTTGCGTCGGTGTACGTCGGCTATGCCGTCACGTGGCTCTCGTTTCCGTTGCACCTGATCGCCGCCGTGCTGGCCGGCACGCTGGCGGGCGCGATCTGGGGCGGCATTCCTGGTTTTCTGAAAGCACGCACCGGGGCCCACGAAGTCATCGTGACGATCATGCTGAACTACGTGGCGATCCAGATGACCAGCTTCCTGGTCAGCGGCCCGATGAAGGACCCGAACCCGCTGATCGCGAACGCGCAGACGCCGAAGATCCTGCAATCCGCGCGCTTGCCGCCGATGCTGCCGGATCCCCAATACCGCGTCCACTGGGGCTTTGTCATCGCTATCCTGGCGGCTCTTGCGATCTGGTGGCTGTTGCAACGGAGCACGCTCGGCTTCGAGATTCGCGTCGTCGGTGCCAACGCGAACGCGGCGCGTTACGCGGGCATCGCCGTCGGTAAGACCATGGTCGTCGCGATGGCGATCTCGGGTGGTCTGGCGGGTCTGGCAGGCAGTCTCGAAGTCGTCGGGCTGAACTTCTATCACACGGCCGGCTTCAGCGTTGGGTATGGGTTCGACAGTATTGCCGTCGCGCTCCTCGGGCGCGGCGATCCGATCGGGGTGATCCCGTCGGCTCTGCTGTTCGGTGCGCTGCGCGCGGGATCCTCGCGAATGCAGTTCCTGTCCCAGATTCCGATCGACATCATCGACGTCATTCAGGCGCTCGTGCTGATCTTCGTCGCGGCGCCGGCGCTGATTCGATGGATGTACCGAGTACGCGTGCCGCGGGAGGCGGCGTCTGTGACGGGTGAAGTGCAGTTGACCAGCGGCTGGGGCAAGGCCGAAACGTGAGCGTCGCCGCGCCGCCGATCGGCCGCACTGCGAATTCCGCGCTGGCGCGCAACTGGATTCAGATCGCCTTCTGGAGCCTGGTCGCGATCGCGGTGCTCGTGCTCACCGGCGTGCAGTTCGGTCAGGCCGCAACGATCTCCATCCTGGCCGTCACGCTGACGAAAGCGACGCCTATCACTCTGGGCGCGCTGGCAGGCATCTGCTCCGAGCGTACGGGCGTGGTCAACATCGGCATCGAGGGTCTGATGCTGACCTCCGCGTTCGCCGGATTCATGGTCGGCGTGTACGCGCACAATCTCGCGCTCGCCGTCGCGGCCGCCGTGGTGAGCGGGATGCTGATGGCGCTGTTGCACGCGGTACTGTCCATTACTTTCCGCGTCGACCAGATCATCAGCGGCACCGTCGTCAACATCCTCGCGGTCGGCCTGACCGGTTATCTAAATCGGAAGTTGTTCGCGACCGGCGCGCCGCCAGGTCTGTCCGTACTGCCTCCGTTGCCGCTCGGCTCATGGGCTGACATCCCGTGGATCGGGCCGATCCTGCTACAGCAGAAGCCGATTGCCCTCTCTGCGATCGTGCTGGTGTTCGTCGTGCAATTCGCGCTGTTTCGAACCCGCTGGGGCCTTCGCACGCGGGCTGTCGGCGAGCACCCGCTGGCCGCGGACACGGTGGGCGTGAACGTGAACGCTTTGCGCTACCTGAACGTCATCATCGGCGGCGCGTTCGCGGGGCTCGGGGGCGCGTACTTCACCCTGGAGTCGGTCCCGCATTTCGAGCCGTTGATGACCAACGGCCGTGGTTTCATCGCGCTCGCCGCAATGATCTTCGGCAAGTGGACGCCGTTTGGTGCCTGGGGAGCGGCGCTGTTGTTCGGCGTCGCGGAAGCGATCCCGACGGCGATGCAGTTGCAGGGCATCAACGTGCCCTTCCAGATTGTCGGCTTGCTGCCGTATGTGTTGACCATCGTCGTGGTCGCGGGTGCCGTGGGACGGGCGACGCCGCCAGCCGCGGATGGAGTGCCGTACGTCCGCGCCTGACGGGGCTCTCCTCGAAACGCGGGGCATCGTCAAGCGCTTTGGTGGGCTCGTCGCGAACGATCACGTCGACCTGGAGATCTACCCCGGCGAAGTGCTCGCGCTGTTAGGAGAGAACGGCGCGGGCAAGACGACGCTGATGAACGTCCTGTACGGCCTCACCTCGCCGGACGAGGGACACATTCTGCTAGACGGTCAGCCGGTGCACTTCGATTCACCGCGCCAGGCGATCGCGCGCGGCATCGGCATGGTGCACCAGCACTTCATGCTCGTGCCGCCATTGACCGTAGCCGAGAACCTGATGCTCGGCGCGGAGTCGACCGTCGGGCCAGGTGTACTCGATATCGCGAGTGTGCGCAGGCGCGTGCGTGAGCTGTCGGAGAGCTATGGCCTGCCCGCCGATCCAGACGCCGTCGTGCGCGACTTGCCTGTGGGTGTTCAGCAGCGAGTCGAGATTTTGAAGGCGCTGTACCGTCGCGCGCGGCTGCTCATTCTGGACGAGCCAACGGCTGTCCTCACGCCGCAGGAGGCGCACGACCTCTTCCGCGTCATGCGCACGCTCGAGGCCGAGAACAACACAGCCATCGTGTTCATCACCCACAAGCTGCACGAGGTCTTCGAAGTCGCCGACCGCATCGTCGTGCTGCGTCAGGGCCGGGTGGTGGGGTCCTCGACACCAGGCGAGACCACGCCCGAGGTGCTGGCGAGCATGATGGTGGGTCGGCCCGTGTTGCTTCGCGTCGAAAAGGGACAGGCTCGTCCGCGCGATGTTGTGCTTCGGCTGCGTGATCTGGTGGTCTTGTCGGACCGCGGGCTACACGCCGTCGACGACCTTTCGCTCGAGGTTCGCGGCGGAGAAATCCTCGGCATTGCTGGCGTGCAGGGCAACGGACAGACGGAGCTGGTCGAAGCCCTCTCCGGTTTACGGACGCCCGCCTCGGGCACGATCGAGTTGTTGGACCACGACGTGACGCATGCCAACCCGCGTCAGCTGGTGAACTCGGGCGCGGCACACATCCCCGAGGACCGACAGAAGCACGGTCTCGTACTCCCGTTTCCGGTTGCCGACAATCTCGTGTTGCGCACGTATGAGAATCCGCCTTTCGCCAGGGGCGTGCGGGTGATCTACCAGGCGATCCTCGGCTTCGCGCAGCGGCTGGCCCAGGAGTTCGATATTCGCGCGCGGTCGGTGCGGGTAGCCGCGGCCACGCTTTCAGGTGGCAATCAGCAAAAAGTGATCATCGCACGGGAGTTCACGCGCAACGGGCGGCTGCTCGTCGCTGCCCAGCCGACGCGTGGCGTTGACGTGGGGTCGACCGAGTTCATCCACCGCAAGCTGGTCGAGGCTCGCGATGGTGGCATGGCGGTTCTGCTGGTCTCAGCGGAGCTGGACGAGGTGCTCAGCCTGGCCGACCGCATCGCCGTGATGTACCGCGGCAAAATCGCGGGCGTTCTGGACGCGTCTGAAGCAACCCCCGAACTGCTCGGCTACATGATGGCCACCGGCAATAGGCCGTCCGAACCAGCCGCAACGGCGTAATTTTCAGTCGCCTGGACGAGGTTCGCCGAGGATGTCGCCCACCTTCAGCGTCAGCCCGAGCACTTCGACGGCGTCGCCGTGCCTCAGTACGTGCTGCCTTTTGTAACCGTCGGCACCTGGTTCGGTGTGCACTTCGACGTGGCGATCGACAAGATTGACAACCCAGACCTCGCGAATGCCGGCGGCCGCATACCGCGGAAGCTTCCGACGGTCGTACGCGACTGACGTATCGGCCACCTCGATGAGCAGCAGGATGTCGTCCGGCGTCGGTCTCGCCTGCGCGTAGAAGTCGTCGCGATATCGCAAGAGCACGACGTCGGGCTGGGGCTCGTCCTGGCCGAGCACGACCGGGCTCTGAATGCGAACGATGACTTCCTCCAGGCCGCGACTAAGCAGCCGATTCAGCCGGTCGACGCAAACGACGTGAGGCAGACCAATCGGCGGCATTCGAACGATCTCCCCATCGAGCAACTCGAGACGCTCGTCCTCCTGGAGGATGCCGGCCGCAATCATCCCTTCGTATTCCTCGATGGTGAAGCGGCGTAGATCGAGCTCGAGCGCCATGCGCGTGCGCCAGATTCTATGGCGGCGTGTCGACGGTATACATCGTTGGCACGTAGCCTTCGGCGCCGTCTGGCGCGCGGACGTGGTGCCACTGCTGGCCGTCGCCTTCCACGTCCTCGCCGATGATCGTGAGCGGCGTATCGTCGGGGTAGGCCTGTGCGCGATCGTCGAGCGTTGGCGTCCTGCGCAGGTAGACGCCTTCGCCGTCGGTGTTGCCTACCCAGACGGTATTCGCGGACGGCGCCGCTTGGGTCGGCTCCGCGGTCGCCGTGGGCTGAGGCGCGGGACTCGGCGAGGGTGAGCTCACCGGCGAAGGAGAGGGGGCGACTGAAACGGCCGGCGTATTCGCCGGCGCCTGGGTCGGAGCACTGGTCGGCGACCCGCCCGAGCATGCTGCGGCAAACAGACACAGTAGGCTGGCGTAGCGGGCGGCCTTGAGCGTAGCGAACGTAGGCCCCACACTAGCAAATCGCCGCTGCGCGGGGCTACGCACGTGGTTGTCCGAGCCGGGCAGACTGTTTCCATACACAAAGCGTGAACTGCGCGCCGCCCGACTGAGTTATTGCCTTACGCGGCGATTTCACGTATCACCACGAGCGTTAACGAATGAACTCCGGGGGGCGATCACTCAAAATTCTGGCTGTCAGCGACGAGGTTGACGCTCGACTGTATGGCAATGGCTCGAGCGTGCTCGATCGCACCAGGCCAGATCTGATCCTCGGTTGCGGCGACCTGCCGGCGTACTACCTCGACTACCTGGTCAGTCAGTTCAACACGCCGATGTACGCCATTCATGGCAATCACGATGCCGCGCCAGGTACTTCGGCCGCCGATGACTTCCAAAAGTGCGGCGTGACCTGGATCGGCAACCGGACGGTACGTACGCCCGGCGGATTGATACTCGCTGGCTTCGACGGTTGTCTGCGCTACAACGAGGGCGCCTACCAGCAGACGCAGGTGCAGATGCAGGCCACGGTGCGCCGTATGATGCCATGGCTCTGGCTCAACAAGCTGCGTTATGGACGCTTCCTGGACGTTCTGATCACGCACGCGCCGCCACGCGGCGTCCACGACCAGCCCGACCTCTGCCACACGGGCTTTGACGCCCTGGTCTGGTTTCTCGAGACCTTCCAGCCCCGTTATCACCTGCACGGACACATCCACAAGCGGGACACCGGCCGCACGCAGGTAGGCTCGACGGACGTGATGAACGTCTATCCATTCCGCGAGCTCGAGGTGGACGCACCCTCCGATTCCTGAGCTTCGACGAAGCGCTCGAGCGCGACCTCCCAGGGTGTATCGGGCGCGTCGACGTCCCGCCATGCCGCGAGTCGGGCGATCACGTCGGCTGGCCGATCGCCAGGAAAGAACCTCGCCGCAAGTTGCTGTGCACGGACTTGTTCCCAGAGTGGACGGAAGACTTCGATGAACCACCGCCGCGCAGCTCGCGGTAGCTCGTCCATTTTTTGTTGCTCGCGGAACTTCTCGATCTCGTCGAGCAGTGTGGCGTACGAGTCAGCTCGCTGAGCACCCACTTCCGTCAGTCCAGTGGCCTGTTCGAACGCACGCCGCGCGGCGAAACGCTCTGGATATTGTTCGTCGCCAGCTGGCAGGTATTCGATCACGTGAGCGTCGATTTCAAGCTGACCGTTGGCCAGAGCCGCGGCGACGCGATGATGGCCGTCGACCAGGTAGTAGCCGAACCCGAGTTTGTACACCTCGATGGGCGGCATCTCCTTGCCGGCGTCGATCGCCTCACGCATATGGCGGTACCGATCCTCGTCACCTTTGCGCCCGCGTCGCTTGAGCGGGCGGAAGTCTGGGCCGAGCTCCTTGTAGCGGTCGACGCTCCCGACGATGCGTGCCAGCTCGATGGTGCGTAACCCGAGAGAGCGGCGGACCAGCACGCCTGCCCGATCGGCGTCCTGGTGAAAGCTGCGCAGGTCGGTCCGCGGCCGCGCGTCACCACGCGGATGCACGAGTAGAACGGGGCACGGAGCTGACCTGATCACCTGGTCCGCGACGCTGCCGAGGACGGCCGTCTGTAATGTCGGGCGCACGTTGCTGCCGAGGACGATCAGGCTTATGTTGCGCAGCATGGCCTCCTCGACGATGGTCGCGCCTGGGGCGCCGGTGCGGATCACCCCTTCGGCGTCGATGCCTGCCCCGCGCAATCGGGCAGCCACGGTGTCCAGGTACGTGCGCGCAACGGCTTCAGTTCGCTGGACGCTGGCCGGGTCGAGGCTGCCCGGGCGCAGGACGTGTACCAGCAACACGTTGGCTGACAGACAACGCGCATACTCCTCCGCTACAGGGATCTTCACCTCTCCCGCCGGCGTCAGATCGAGCGGCAGAAGAATGGTCCGCGGGGCCTGGTCCTCGGACAATGCACTCAGATGCTAGCGCTCGGGCCGTTGTTGGACGAACTCGCGGGCGTCTACGGCGAACCAGAGCCCCCGCCGGTGCGCTCGCCGTTCGAGCTGCTGCTCCTCGAGAACGTGGCGTATCTGGTTGACGATCGGCGTCGCGCGACTGCGTTCGACATGCTCACGCGCAGCGTTGGCGCAACCCCCGAGGCGATCTTGTCGGCAACCCCAGAAGAACTGGAGCGCGTGACCACGGCTGGGATCCTGCAGGAGCACCAGGCCAACAAACTACGCGCGGTCGCCGAGCTCGCGGCACGGCTGCCGCTCAATCAGCTGAATGAGCTGCCGGTGCGTGAAGCCAAGCGCGTGTTGATGCGTTTCCCATCCATCGGTGAGCCAGGCGCTGAGAAGATTCTGCTGTTCTCGCGCAGCCACGCCTTGCCAGGGCTCGATTCGAACGCCGTCCGGGTGCTCACGCGGGTGGGCATCGCGCAAGAGATGCCCACCTATGCCGCCACCTATCGAGACGTGCAGCGCGTGCTGGAGCCCTACCTGGTCAACGGCTTCGACTGGCTGATTCGCGCGCATCTGCTGCTGCGCCGACACGGCCAGGAGCTGTGCAAGCGTTCGCGGCCGCGCTGCGAACGCTGTCCGCTGACTCGCGTGTGCGAATTCTATGCAGGCACGGCGGCGGCCGGCGGCCCATCCGCCGACCAGGTTTCGCCGAGATAGGCCCTTCGGATCAGCTCGGTTCCCAACAGCTCGGAGGCTGGACCTGAAAGGACCACCTGTCCCGTCTGGAGCACAAAGCCACGGTTCGCGATGCTGAGCGCCATGTTGGCGTTCTGTTCGACCACGAAGATGGTCGTTCCCTGGCGATTGATGTTCTGAATCACGTCGAAGACCTGCTCGACGAGCTGGGGCGCGAGGCCCATCGACGGCTCGTCCATACACAGCAGTTTGGGCCTGCTCATCAGTGCGCGCCCCATCGCCAGCATCTGCTGCTCGCCACCAGATAGCGTTCCCGCGAGCTGAGTCCGTCGGTCCGCCAGACGGGGGAACAGCTCGAACACCCGCTCGCGCTCCTGGCGCATCCCGACCTTGTCTTTGCGCCGCACGAACGCGCCAAGCTCGAGGTTTTCTTCGACCGACATGCGCGGAAAAATGCGCCGTGCCTCAGGTACGACGGCGACGCCGCGTTCGATGATCTGGCTCGTGTCCAGCCGATCGATGCGCTCGCCGTTGAAGATGACCTGACCTTGCGCCGGCTTCACCAGACCGAGGACGGTTTTCATCGTGGTGGACTTGCCCGAGGCGTTGCCGCCCAGCAGGCACACGATCTCACCCTCATACAGGTCGTAGTTGACGCCTTTGAGGACATGCAGTGGCCCGTAATACGTGTGGACGTCCTCGACTTTGAGAATTGGTTCAGGCACGTGTGCGTCGCTTTCCGAGGTACGCCTCGATCACCAGGGGGTCGTTCTGCACGGTCCCCGGATCGCCTTCGGCGATCTTCTTGCCGTAGTCCAGCACCAGCACGCGGTCGGAGATCGTGTTCACGAGCTCGAGCTTGTGCTCGATCAGCAGCACCGTCACACCGAGGTCCTTCAGGCTGCGGATCTGGTCCATGAGCTCCAGAGTCTCGGCCGGGTTCATGCCCGCCGCGGGCTCGTCCAGCAGGACCAATCGCGGCCGACCCGCCAGCGCACGCGAGATCTCGACGCGCCGCCGGTTGGCGTACGAGAGGCTGGAAACGACGTGATCCATCCGCGGCAGGAGCCGATTACCAAACAGGCTCAGGACGTCGCGGCCCCAGCCCACGGCCGTCGCTTCTTCCTGCCGAACGTGCGGGGTCCGCAGCACCGAGGCAACCATGCCCGACTTGAGCCGTGCATGCTGGCCGATCAGCACGTTCTCCATCACGCTCAGGTTGTTGAACAGGCGCAAGTTCTGGAAGGTGCGCGTGATCCCGAGAGCGGCGATCTTGTGCGGCGGAAGCCTGGTGATGTCGGTGCCGTGATAGATGATGCTGCCCTCGTCTGGACGGATCAGGCCCGTCAGCATGTTGAACAGCGTGGTCTTGCCCGAGCCATTCGGTCCGATGACGCTGACGACTTCGCCCGGATATACCGCCAGGTCGATGTGGTCGCCCGCGACGAGGCCGCCGAAGCGCTTCACCAGGCCCGTGACTTCGAGGAGCGGTTGGCCGGGTTTCAGCGACAGGTCTGGCTCGGCAACGACAAAACTTGGCTTGAAGCCGCCGCGCGCAGCCTGGGCTGACTGCTCGGTCAACGACAGAGCGCCGACCGTCCGCCGGGCCGGGATGATGCCCTGTCGCCGATACAGCATCATCGCCACGAGCACGACGCCGTAAATCAGCTGATTAGCCTGCGTCAGATCGAGCTTCTGCAGGAAGGCCACGTTGGTCGCATTCCCGATCGCGTGTGCCCAGACGTTGAGCTGGCCGAGGATCAGGCCCTGGAAGATGGTCAGCAACAGCGCGCCGAGGGCGACGCCGGGGATGCTGCCCATCCCGCCCAGGACGACCATCACCAGGATGATGGTCGAGACCGTGAACTGGAACATGTCCGGGGTCGCGGTGGTCAGCTTGGCGACGTGGAAGGTCCCGGCGAGTCCGCCGACGCCCGCGCCGATGGCGAACGCCATCAGCTTGTAGTGGACGTGGTCGATGCCCATCGGGCCGGCGGCGAGCTCGTCTTCTCTCAACGCCAACCACGCTCGGCCCGTGCGTGAGTACTGGAGTCGATAGCTAACCGCTACGATCAGAGCTACCAGCGCGAGGATCAAGTAGAAGAACGGGGTCGAGTTGAAGCCGAAATCGAAACCGAAGATCCGCGGGGTGGCAACACCTGGTAGACCCTGAGCGCCATTGGTGATCGGCGAGGCGTTGCGCAGGACGATCGGTACGATTTCACCAAAGCCGAGTGTGACGATCGCGAGATAGTCACCTCGCAGGCGAAGCGTCGGCGCACCGAACAGCATGCCGAAGCCGGCGCACAGCAGTGCCGCGATCGGCAGCATCACCCAGTACGAGAAGTGGAGTTGGGCGACGGTGCCGTTGCCGAATGGCACCTCGCTCACCTGGTTGAGCCACTGAAATGGCACCCACAGCACCGACCACGGGATCTTCAACTGGAACGATGCGGCCAACCCGTATGTGTAGGCGCCTAGCGCGAAAAATGCCGCATAGCCAAGGTCGAGCAGGCCAGCGAAGCCGACCACTACGTTCAGGCCCAGGGCGAGGAGCACGTAGGTGCCGGCATTCGCGAACGCGTCGAGATCGCCGCCGTTCGAGTCGACCAGCGGAAACGCCGCGAGCAGGACGAAGGCAAGGACCCAACCAGCCAGGGTTCGCCTGCCGGCGGGCAGAGCGTCCCACGGCAGCGGTATTCCGAAGGGTTTCGCGCGGCCACCGACGACGGGACCGACGGCGGCTTCGGGGCTGAACGCGGGGGGTTGGAGTGAGTCGGGAACCTCGTTGGCTGGAACGGTCATGCGCGCTGCGGCCGCTGCATACCGAGCAGGCCGTTCGGCTTGAAGACCAGGACGAAGATCAGGATGGCGAAGATCACAGCATCCGACCAGGCGTTGCCGATGAACTGGGCACTGAGTGACTCGACCAGGCCGATGGTCAATCCGCCGAGAACCGCGCCCGGAATGTTGCCGATACCGCCCAGGACGGCCGCCGTGAAGGCGCGCAGGCCGGCAAGGTAGCCGACGATGTACGACGTGAGCCCGTAGTACATGCCGAATATCAGCGCGGCTGCCCCAGCCAGGGCCGAACCGATGAAGAACGTGACCAGGATGATCACGTCGATGCGGATGCCCATCATGCGCGCCGCTTCAGGGTCTTGCGCTGTCGCGCGCATCGCCTTGCCGAGCCACGTGCGGCGGACGAAGTAGTCGAGGATCCCCATCAACACCAGAGCCGAGCCCCACAGAAGCACGTTCTTGAGTGTGATCTCGACTGGCGTGCCAAAGATGGCCCACCGCTGATTGGGCACCAGCGACGGGAACGGCACGTTGTTGGCGAAGTTCGAAGCGAACAGGATCAGCGCCTGCAAGATCAAGGACACCCCGATGGTCGTGATCATCGGGGCCGTGCCCGATATGCCGCGCAGGGGCTTGAGGCAGACTCGTTCGATCAGTGAGCCCAGCGCGCCCGTGACCAGCATGGTGAACGCAAACGCGCCGACCAGAACCAGGACCAGCGTTAGACCCGAGATCGGGGCCGATTTCTGGGTGTAGCCGAGAAAGGCCAGGAACCAGAGGCCGAAGAACGTCCCCGACATGAAGACGTTGAAGTGGGCGAAATTGATCAATTCGATGATGCCGTACACCATCGTGCAGCCCAGCGCGAGCAGGGCGTACATCATCCCCAGCGACAGCCCGTTGATGAGCTGCTGCAGGACGACTGCTTCTTGGACAGTCATTGGTGAGTCATGCGTCGTGAGTCGTCAGTCGTGAGTGAGCAGTGAGACGCGAGCACGTAACTCGCGTCTCACCTCTCACGACTACTTCACGACTTAGGTTTGCGGAGCCGCGCCGACGAACTGGTACTGGTTGTCTTTGACGTCGAAGACCGAGATGACCTTGTCCTTGAGGTCGCCGTTGTCGTCGAACGAAATCACGCCTTGCAGCGTCGGCAGATTCGTCTGCTGCGCATAGTCGCGCACGTTCTCGCGAGTCAGCGGCACGCCATCGTTGATGATGCGGCTGACCGTGTCGTTGAGAACGAGCACCGCGTCGTAGGCGGTGAGCGCGTAATCCTGGGGCGCGCGACCATATTTCGACTGGTACTTGCCGACCCAATCGGCCGCTTCGGGCTGGTCGATGGTGTCTGGCGCGGCGATCGTCGCGTACCAGTTCTCGCTGGCCGGACCCGCGTCCTGCAGGAAGCCAACCGAATACATGCCATCGCCGCCCATCTTGATCATCGACGGCATGATGTCGTAGGCCTGCTTCGCCAGCTTGACGCCGGCTTGCTGCACGCCGCCGTAATACATGGCGTCGGGGCTCATCGCCTTGATCTTGGTCAGGACGGTGGTGTAGTCGGATTCCTTCGGGTCGAGCTTGTCGTGGCCCATGACGTTGACGCCCTTGGCCTTGGCCTGGGCCTCGAACGAGTTCGCGATGCCCTCGCCGTAGGCGCCCGTGTCGTCCAGGATGTAGACCGACTTGATGTTCAGGGTCTCAGCCGCGTAGTTGGCCATGAACGGACCCTGGAACGCGTCGGTGGTCACGGTTCGGAAGTAGATCGCCTTGCCCGACGGCCGATACTGGCTCGCGAACTGCGGATCCGTGATGTCGGGATTCGTCGAGCTGGGAGTGATGAGCAGCAGGTCGGCTGCCGAGGCGATCGGGGACATCGCCTTGCCAGAGCCGCTCATCTGCGGCCCAACGACTGCTACGACATTGTTGTCAGCGACGAATTCTTTGGTGTTCGTTGCCGCCTGAGCCGGGTCGTACTGGCCCGCCGCGACGGTGCCGTCGTCCTTGACCAGGGGCTGAATTTGAATCTTGCCCGCGATACCGCCCTGGCCGTTGATCTCGTCGATGGCCATGAGTGCGCCATCGCGGATGTTGGCCGCGTCCGCGGAGTCCGCGCCTGTGAATGGCAGGTTGATACCGATCTCAATCGACGATGGATACGACTGCGCGTGTGCCAGCGGCGCACCTGCCACCGCCACGCTCGACAGCAGTGTCGCTGCCGCGATAACAGATCGTCCAAGTCCGTCGAACCGTTTGCGCATGTAGAGCCCTCCTCTCGGCTGCTCCCCGAGCCGACTGGTGAAAGTGTGGCGGAAGAGTAGCGACGCGCTTTTCCCGGTGTCAACGAAATCTTTCTGGCGAAGGGCAGGCCAAGGCGGTCGACCGTCGCTCGTGGGCCGTTGGGTCCCTCAGTCGAAGATGACGCGGGTCAGTCCGCCGTGGCCGTGGATGGCTTCCACCGCCTCGATGTTCGGATAGAAATTCAGGCTCGGCGTCTCGGTGAGCCAGATCAACGCTACCCACCCGTTGGAGAACACCGCGCCTTCGGCTACCCAGCCAGTGCCGCTGACGCCGGACTCGTCTTCCAAGCGCAGCAGATGGAAAGTCCGCACGCGCGTGCGCGTCGGCGGCATTCGTATCGGCGTGTGATGGCGCGTCATTCCCAACTCGTCGGTGCCTGCGCTATCCGCAGTCAGGAGCCAACCTGCTGCAGCAGCTCGGGAAATGCCTGCTGCAACGGTTCGGGGAGCGCCGCCGCGGGTGGCGGCTGGTCGAGCAACATCTGCAGCTGCGTCGCATTCACGACCGCCTTCGCGCCAAAGTGGTTGTTGTAGAACGCGTACGTCTCCTCGGTGTGAGCCGCGACCTCTCGAACATCGGCCGCGATTTCGCGCTGCTCGTCGGGCGTGTACAGGTAGTTGTAGCGGTCCTCGGATTCGCCGTGCCGCCACCAGTTCTTGTAGTTCCTACCGTGGAACCGAAAGTAGGCCACGCTCGAGGTGAGCGGTACGTGCCGAATGGATGTCTTGAAGCGTGGCTCGTCGATCATCACCCAGGCGACTTCCTGTTCCTCCATGAAGCGCCTGATCGCGTTCGTTTGTTCCGACTCGGTCCACTCGCGGTGGCGCAGCTCGACCGCCAGCGGGAATTTCGCCGCCTTCAGCTTTCTGACGAGCTCCTCGAGATAGTCCGTCGTTTGGGTGTCTGGTCGAAAGCTGGTCGGGAACTGCGCGAGCAGTACACCTAGTTTGCCGGCCTCGTGCAGTGGCCCGATGCCCTCGGAAAACACCGAAAAATCGTCGTCCGAGACACGCCATGACTCGCCCGTGGCCTGCTCGAACATCTTGGGGTGGGTGAACTTCTGCCACAGCTTGGCCGTGAACCGAAAGCCGTTTGGAACCTTGTCGGCCCACGCTCGCGCCGCGTACTGATTTGGCGGTCGGTAGAAGGAGCTATTGATCTCGACCGTGTTGAAATACTGGGCGTAGAAGGCCAGCTTGTCCTTGTCCGCAAGGCGCTTGGGATAAAAGACACCATCCCAGGTACCCGCGCCTTTCGGGTAGCTCCAACCCGCCGTGCCGATGTAGAAGCGCGGAGAAGCGACGCGCGATTTGTCAGGCGCCGCCCGTCCCGCGCTCGGCATCAAGCTGCGCTGCGCTGTTTCTGGCGCTGCTCCTTCATTTTCTGCATCTGACGTCCGACTTCCTCGCGCTTGTCGGTCTTCCAGATCTTACGGACTTTGGGGAACAGCTCGCCCTCTTCTTCCTCGATGTGGTGCTCGGTGTTTTCTTGCAACACCTTGATCTTCGGCTGCCACGCCTCGTCCGACGGCTTGAGACCACTGATCTCCTTCATCAGGACGTCCATCACGTGGTGCTCCTGGTAGCTCTCGAGGATCAGGTCCTTGGCAGCCTCCTCTTGCCTGAGAGGGGGATAGAAGAGCGTTTCCTCCAGCTCTTCGTGCAGGGAGAGCCTCGAGCTGATCTGTTGCCACAGCTCGCGGGCTTTTGCCCCCTCGGCGTCTTCAATTTGCTTGAAGAGCCGCTTCACCTCGTCGTGATCGTTCTTCAAGAGCGTCAAAACGTCCATGCCCGGCGCCGGGAGCAAGTCATATGCCGGGTAGGATGCGAGCGTGGCCACCACGCGATGACGTCGCTCGATCGACTGTCGACCGAGCTCCCCAATCCACGTACTGGCGACCTGGACCGCCTGTCGACGCTGGGCGTGCTCGAACGACTGAACGACGAGGACCAGCTCGTCGCCCTGGCCGTCCGCGCAGCGTTACCTGCCCTGGCGCAGGCTGTGGACCTGGCACTCGAACGCTGGCAGCGCGGCGGCCGCATCGCGCTGTTCGGGGCGGGCACTTCGGGTCGCCTCGCGGCGCTGGATGCAGCCGAGCTCGGACCCACGTTCGGCGTCTCTCCCGAGCGTTACTTCGCCCGCCTGGCAGGCGGGGATCGCGCATTCCAGCATGCCGTCGAAGGCGCCGAGGACGATGTCGCGGACGGAGCGCGCGCCACGGACGAGCTGTCTGTGGACGATGTCGCATTCGGCATCGCCGCGAGCGGCCGCACGCCATGGGTGCTCGCCGCGCTCAGGCACGCGCGGGCGCGCGGCGCGGCGACGATCGGTCTCGCCTGCGTTGCGTGTCCCGAGCTCGCACCGCTGTGCGACGTGCCGATCGTCGTCGACACCGGCCCCGAAGCAATTCTCGGGTCGACGAGGCTCAAGGCCGGGACTGCGCAGAAGCTCGTGCTCAACGCATTCAGCTCGACCGTGATGGTGCGTCTGGGGAAGGTGTACGGCAACCTGATGGTCGACGTTCAAATCAGTAATGCAAAGCTGCGCGATCGAGCGCGGCGTCTGGTGGAGCTCGCGAGCGGGGCGGAATCCGAGCATGTCGAACAGACGCTGGCAGCCGCGAATGGCGACGTGAAGACTGCCATCGTGATGCTGCGACTCCGCTTGGATGCCGGTACGGCGCGCGGGCGCCTCGCGTCCGCGCAGGGGCGCCTGCGTGAGGCGTTGAGCGGGTAGACCACGCCAACGCGCTTATGCTGTGCAGGTGGCGCTCGACTGGGCCGCTGCGGGCATTCGTGGCCTGCTGATCGATCTGGACGGAGTTGTCTACACGGGGCGTCAGGCCATCCCCGGATCCGCCTGGTTCCTGGCCGAGGCGCGCCAGCGCGAAACCGCATTCCTGCTGGTGACCAACAACTCGACTGCTAGCCCCGAGGAGGTCGCCGAGCGACTCAGCGGCATGGGCATCGAGGTGCGGCCGGACGAGATCCTGACCACTGCGCAGGCCGCCGCCGGCTACGTGCGTGCGCATACTCCACGCGGTTCGCGGTCGCGGGTGCAGTTGATCGGCGAATCTGGGCTGCGCCAGGCGGTCCTGCGGGAAGGCCTGGAGATCGTCGAAGACG